>JAJDES010000581.1 GCA_029259675.1 Planctomycetota bacterium | reverse complement strand
CCGCACACGCCTACGGCAGTGCATGGCGGCGATTTGCTTGCTGTGCTTGGTGCTCTCCTGTGGGTCTGAGGTCGCCGGCCGCGGCGGGAGCAACGGACCTGCGCTGGCGGCAGCGGCGGGGGATGAGGTTGTCTTTTCGCAGCTTCAGGAGTTCGAGCTGATCAATCAGCGCGGCGAGACCGTGAACCTCGCAAGCTTGAGCGGCCGGCCCTGGGTCATGGGCGCGATTTTCACGACCTGCAGTACTCTGTGCCCGCGCATGACAGCCGCCATGGCCGAAATTGCGGAGCAGGTGGATCCCGAGCAAGTGCGCTTGGTTTCGATCAGCGTCGATCCCGACTTCGACTCGCCCAAGGTGCTTTCCGAGTACGCAGAGAAGATCGATGCCGGCCCCAATTGGTTGTTTCTCACCGGGGAGCAAGCGGAGGTTACGCGCGTCGTGCAAAAGGGATTCTTGCAAGCCATCGCCCGCTCCGATGACCCCAACGTCAATCCGGGCGAGCGCGTGACCCACGACTCCAAATTTGTCGCTGTCGATCACCTGGGCCGTGTGCGCGGCTACTACGAAAGCAGCAACTCCGGCGAGATGGCGCTCTTGGTCGAGCGACTGGAAGAGCTAGCCCAATTGGCGAATGTTGAGCGGTAGCGATCTCCCCGCCGTCAACGCCTGCCTAAACAGCACAGCGACGATTCTGCTCCTGTGGGGCTGGCGAGCCATTCGCTCGGGGCAGCGCGAAAAGCATGCTTGGATCATGCGCGCGGCAACCTGTGTCAGCGCTGTCTTCCTAGCTTGCTATCTGTACTACCACTTCGCGGTCATCCCGGAGGTGGGTCATACCAAGTTCAATCGCGAGGGCTTTCTCGCCTGGGCTTACTACGGAATGTTGATCAGCCACGTGCTCCTGGCCATGGCGATTTTGCCGATGGTTTTGCGCACGCTTTGGCTGGCCCACAAGGAAGACTGGGAACGCCACAAGCGATTGGCCCGCTGGACGATGCCGATTTGGCTCTATGTGTCCTTTACTGGGGTGGCGGTCTATGTGGTGCTCTACCACTTGAATCCGCCGCTGTAGGGCAGCCGGCTGTCAGGCGGTGAGCGCTTGGCGTGAGCCGGAGCGGGCGTGGCCCGAATTTGTGGAAAGGCCCGCGGGCACTCTCAGCCTGAGGACGTGTGCCGAACAGACCGCGAGCGCGCCACCCTGTGGCCGTTTTGCGGGCGATGTGCGCGCTGCGTCGGGGCTTTGTGCGTAGTTGGACTCTTAGGGCTAGCATTCCGAGGCACATGGGCAGCGCTACCGAACACAGTGTGTATGATGCGCCCCCATGCAGTTCCATCGCAGCAGTTGGCTCCAATCTTCAGGTCCCCGCGGGACCTTCTTGCGCTTGGCTATTCGCGCTGCGCTGATGATGGCGCTGATGACTTTGCTGTCGCCGGCGGGCTTTGCCTGAGACAGCTGCAAGGAGGCGGTCGCCTCCGATGGAACCAATTTGGCCGAGGGCTTCAATCGCAGCATTTATTTCATGCTGGCGATGGTCTTGTGCTTACTGGGCGCATTTAGTTTTGTGATCTGGTCCAGCTTCCGCGCCAATCGCAAGCGCACGGCCCAGGGCGAGGCCTTCGCACCCGAGGGCAAGATTCGCTGGTAACAAGGGCTACGCGCTCGCGCGCGGTCTTTCCCTCGACGCTGATCCAACCGCTGCACCATTGCTTGTGCGCAATGGGCACTTGGGTTGAGGGCTGATTCGGCAGCTCCCGCATGCTTGGGACTCGCGCAGGCTCCAAATCGTTGCGGGAATCGCACCCATCGAGCGAAAAGGTTGCAACCCAATGCGTTGTTAGCCGGTCCCCCGAAATGTGAACGGACAGCCAAGTGCGCGTGCTGAATCCCCCGGGCTTGCGAACCGAAGTTCGGAGCAACTGGAGCGAGTTGCTTTCGGTGCAGGCTTAGTCCGGCCGATTGCGGGCACTCTGATCGGACTCGGCTTGGCATTTCTAATGCGCAGTTTTTGGTTGGCGGATCGCAATTCCAAAGCACCCGTCCTGTGGCTGGCGGATCGCGATGGGGGAGCGGTGATCGCCTTGGACCACGAGAGGATTCCGGTCTTGCGCCACGACTTTCAGCGACCGTTGAAATTGCTTGCGGCAAGTGACCACGCGATTTGGGTTTATGGGACCCGGCGCGACCGAAAGCCGTGGCTCGCGAGTTTGGATCGCTTCGGTGCCCTGCGCGAGGAGCATCTGAGTGAACCCTTGCTCGATTGGTGCTCACTTGAGGCCGGCGCAATCTTGGCTCTGTTCCAGTCCGCTGTGGGCGTGGTTCGGTTGGTGCGAATCGAGGCGGGTGGCAAGACAACCGAGTTGGAGCGGATCCTCGGCGCCGAGCGAATTGCGGCCGCCGGCAGGTATTGGGTCATTGCGTGCAATACGGGCCGGCTCCTCTTTCGTTCCAGCGAGGCAACGGACCCGAAGCCAATCGAACAGATTCATGCGGGCGTGCAACCAACGGTTCTCGTGCAACAAGTCGGGGCGCCGGGCCCATCGTGTTGGGAGGGGAGCGAAACGGAGGGCAAGCGCTGGATCGATTTGGCCTTTGACCGGCACGAAGGGCTTTGGGCACTTGGCGAGCAAGAGTTGATGCGATTCGACAGCCGAGGTCGCGTACTCGCGCAGCGCACCCTTGCCGGATCCATGGTGCCCCAAGCAACAGCATCGAAAGCAATCGCGCCATCGGCGACGGGAGCTTGGATCCTTACGGATGCGCGACAAGCGCTTCACTTCGACCACAACCTGCGAGTCACTAAATCTAGCGCGAGGTTTGCGCTGGGCGGCGCTTCGACAATCGTCCTCGGAAACGGCGGGGAGCTGCGTGTCGCCTTGCCGGGCGCCCTTCTGGCCTTCGATGATCGAGGGCGCGAATTAGCCGGGCAGGGCGGCTTTCGGCACCTTGTGGATTTGGCTTATTGCGACGGGCTGCCAGGACTCTGATCGGAGGCCAGCAAAACGGCCGCAGCAATCAAAGTCTTGGCATCTTCGCTGCCACCGTTGAGCAAGTCGCGGGGATGCATGCGCAGGTATTCGAATTCCTCATCGGCATCTTGTTGGGCGCCTCCGCCTTCAACGGCGTGCAAGTCGGTGGCCAAGAAGAGATGCATGCGTTCGGAGCAAAAGCCGGGCGCGGGGAAGAAGCCCGGCAAGGCTTGCCACTGATTGGCTCGGTAGCCCGTTTCCTCCTCGAGCTCTCGCTTGGCAGCCGCCAGCGGATCTTCATCAGCTTCCAACCTCCCGGCCGGAATTTCCACCAGCCAATCGTGCACGGCATGTCGGTATTGGCGCACCAAGAGCAATTCACCACCTTCGCAGCGCGCGGCGATGGCCACCGCACCGCCGTGCTCGACAATGCACAGATCCTGTTCCAAGCCCGAGGGTAGGCGCAGCTTCTCGCGCACGATGTTGAATATCGGACCCTCATGCAGGGTTTCCGAGGAAAGGCAATGGATGTCGGGGTGACGCTTGGGCTTCATGGCTGCGCAAAGAATGGACTAGGGGGTCAGAACAGGATGCCCGAAGCCATGGGTGCACGTGAGGGCTGCCCCGATAATTTCAGCAAGGAAAGCGCAGCACGCGGCGCTCCACTGCCAAGTGGGACAGCCAAAGCGCGTCCGGCCCAAGTGAGAATCGCTGCGACCAGGGATTGCTGCCGGCGCGGGCAACCGCAGCGCCCGCATCCAATTTGTCCGCGGGCGGAGGTTTTGCCGGTCCTCACCTCACACGAACTGGACCAACTTGCTTAAGCGCAGCCCATTGCGTCGCAAGCGCTTCTGCGCAATCAACCTGCAGCTTTGCGCCGCTGAAGCTGAGCTCGGCGACCCCATGGCGACCCGGCTTGGCTCGACCAATTCCAAGGCTTGAGTCCCGTTCCCTGCGGATCGAGCATCCCCCGTGTGGGGGCCGATTTGTGCGCGATTCTCGCCGCTCCAGGTGCCGGTTTCGATCGAGCGACAGGAGCTGTGGGCAAAGCTGTGGCTTGGTGTCTCCGGTTCCAAGCGGTGAGCCGCTATGCTCCTCGACGCATGCGCGCAAAAGAGTTCATCCTGGTCGCCGTGGCGGCCCTGACCCTAGCTGCTTTTTGGACTTTGCCGCTGGTGTTGGACCCGCTGGGGAGCATGCCCCACGACCCGCGCTTCGCCCCCTTTTCCGGTTCCGACATGAACCTGTGGGCCTGGGATTTTTGGTGGGCGCGGGAGGTCGTGGAGTCGGGCAAGGATCCGTTCTTCAGCGATTGGATCTATCCGCCCAGCGGACACAGCCTGGCGCTCAATACCCACATCTTCCTCTGGTCGCTGTTTTCGGTTCCGCTGCAATGGTTGGCCGGTCCGGTCTTCGCGATCAATGCGATGGCGCTCTTGCTGCTGGCTTCCGCCGCAACGGCCGCGTGGTTCCTCGGGCGCGAGTTGCGCATGGGTCTGGCAGGTTGTTGCGTCTTGGCCTTCGGATTCGGCTTTTCGCCCTATTTCCTGCAAAAAGGGTTGGTGCACTTCAATTTGAGCGCCAGCCCTTGGCTGCCCTTGATGGCCATTTTCTTGCTGCGCTGGATGCGTGCGGACCCGCATCCCGCCGGTCGCATGCAAGCCTGGCGAGCAGCCCTGGGCGCGGGTTGTGTGCTGGGCCTGTGCCTGCTCACGGGCTCTCTGCAAAGTGTCTATCTGTGCGCTTTCGCAGCCTTGCTTTGGCTGGTGGCGCCGGCGACGGATCCCAACCGGTCGTCGGCTCGGCGCTGGGGTTTGCTGGCTCCGGGGCCGTTGATCGTGGCCCTGGCGAGCGCCCTGTTATTAGCGATTCCATTCTTGAGCGCGTGGGTCGCCGAGTGGCAAGCCATGGGGGGAGCGGGGCAGTTCGAGCCGCTTTACCATCCGCGCCTGGTTGATTTCCTCAGGCCCTCGGGCTTGCATCCGCTGTTTGCGGGTGACGGTGCTGCAGCGGCCATTCCCGCCGCAGAATTTGAGGGCAAGCGACCCGAATTGGCAGCCATCAGCTTGGCGTGGTCGCTGCTTTGCCTGGGCCTGCTCGGTGCCCTGCTGGATGTTTCCGCACGGCGTTGGGCTCTTCTTTTCGGCCTCTTGTTCCTGCTCGCCTGGGATCCCGGCCCCCAGCCCCAGGGCTGGTTCTCCTCGATCTACCGGCATGTTCCGCCCTTTGGATTGCTGCGTATTTCCGCCCGCTTCTTGCCGGCAGCCATTCTGGCCCTAGCGGTCGTGGCCGGTCGGGGTGCGGATCGATTGTGGGAGCGGCCGAGGCTGAAACCCGTCTTGTTGCTGCTCTTGTCGGGGCTCGGATTCGAGTGCTTGGTCGTGGGCTACCCCTCGGCCAAAGTGCAATTCCCCGAGGCTGTGCAGCGACTTGCGAAGTTGGACGAGCAAGCGGGCGATGAGCTCGAGCAGCGGCCGGGAGCCGTGTTGACCCTGCCGCCGCAGGCTGTGCAAGGGGCATGCGCATCCATGCTTTGGCAAACCAAGCATGAGCGGCCGGTAGTGGTCTCCTATGTGGCCCGCATCAATACGGCCAAGTTGCAGATCTTGGCCCTGGCCGGACCGAGTCTGATGCGCTGGGCACTGAACGGACAGGAACCGGATCCAAGGGCCCTGGCCTTGGATCTAGATCACCTCAATGTGGATCACTTGCTGGTTCGCAACGAGGATCTATTGGATCCCGCGCCGCTGCATCAGGTATTGGATCAACTTGAGGGTTGGGAGCGAATCCCGGTTGCGGACAACGTTGCTTGGTGGAGCCGAATCGATCGCGAGTAGGGCCGTGCCATTCGTGCGGGCGCAATGTGAGCGATTCAGGCTTACACCAAAGAAGCAGGCGAAGTCGCTATTCCGACAAGCTGACGGCTACACAGTAGCAGAGGTGCTTAGCAACCGCTGAGGGACGCTAGCTGTTAACTCCCGCAGTGCGTTGGTCACTCACATTGCTTGAGTGGCACGGATGGCATGGGACAGCGCTGTTGCATTGCGCTGCTTCATTGGAAGACCAAAGCCATTGCGCACGCCTATCCTGCTGGGAAGGGCGGGCAATCCCAATTGGATGGTGACTGCTTGTTGATGGCGGCTCGATACGAGCTCAAGCTTTGAGCGGTATTGCCATTGGGTAGCAGTGCCGTTGGCTCGGGATGAATGACAGCCTGTGCGAAGCAGCAGGCATGGCGTTCCAAAGCGTACGCTTGCTCATTGAGCTCCCGAGTCCAATCGAATTCAGGCTTGAAGCGAGTCAGCTAATTGTCGAGCCCAAGGGGAGTCCCTCACGTTCCCCTGGGAATTGCCAACTGCGCTTTGGGGCAATCCACTATCGGATTGCGCTTCCTATGCGTCGTCGTCTTCGTCGTCCGAAGGAACCCAATCAACCAAAGTTTCTTGGTCGGGGTTGGCGATCCGGTCGAGTCCCGCAACAAAGGCCGTCGTCGAATTGGCGACATCGTGACGCCCGTGATCCATGGCCAACTGAGCGAATTTTCTCAGCTTCTTTTGAAGCCGCGGGATTTCAGACAAAACCGGCGAATCCTTGCGTTTTTTGGACTCAATTCGGTTTTTGAGCTGGTTGATCCGTTCTTCGAGCTCATTGATGCGCTCTTCTTCGGACCTACGGGCGTACTTGCGTTTGTCGGAGGTGATGGACATGAATGTTTCGTGAGAGGGTTCCCGCTAGGGGCGGGTGTCGAGGGAATGACCGACGCCATTGGCGTTCGGTTGCATTCATTTCATTGTCATTTCAATGACGTTTGGTCGGCAGATCAACAGCAAGTGATTGCTTACATGTTTGCCGCGGCAAACAGTCGCCCGGGTTTCTTGCGAGACCAGGCCGCCGGCCACTTACGTCAATGAATGTTTTGCAGTTGGGGAAGCTTCAGTAAAGGAGCGAACGCAAAAAAGATTCGCTAGAGCGGATGTCGAAAACGGCAAAACGCCGATTCAAGACGGACTCAATTTCGTTTTCTCGTACGGGTTGAAGTGAATTCCCAGAATCGATGTAGCGCTTGAACGGCTTGTAAAGTGTCGCAGCCAGTTCTTGGTAAAGCGTTGCTGTCAGGCTTGCTGACTATCTTTTCTAATTAGATTGAACAGAGCTGAACAACGCAATCAGTCTTTGCGTTTTTCCGCAAAGATCTGCTTTATGCAGCGACCTTTGGCGTTGAAGCGTACTCGAAAGGTAACTGCTGGCACCAAGTGTTCGCAACAAGTTGATCAAGTGTTTTTGTTGCTCCGATTTAGAATGCTCATTGCGATCAACGAGTGGGCTTTCTGTGGTGAATGGTGCGCTGGATCACGTCGTCAGAGCCTCTCGTTCTGGGACCATTCGGGGTCGCACGAAAGCAATCCCCCGCTGTGCGGAAACTATTGAGACTGCACAACTTGCTTCAATTTGTTGCCTCGATTTCTGGCTGTGCCCAATGGGCCCGATCCGCGCCACCAGTGTGTGCTGCAAGCTCGTGCGCAGCAGGCCGCTCCACAGGAAATCGTGGTGAACTGCGACGCGCGGCGCCGTTCACACTGGGCCGATTGGAGGCCAATTTCGGGCCGGTACTTTCGTTTTGATTGCGGAATTCGGGGCGTGCTCAAATACCCCGGTTCCTGTGCCGGGCGTCGCGCCGCCGCGCGAAGGCCTTTGCGGACGGCGGCCGAACTGGGATCGAGTTGGCGTCGCGTGGGGGGCAGCCACGGGCGTCCCGGGCCTCCAGCTGCGCATGGGGGCACGGGGGCGAACTCGGGAGAAAGCAGAAGCGCCCTCGCCCTGCGCATCCCTTTTCGGGACGGATTTACCATGAGCCAATTGGATTCCGACCTTCTGACACTCTCCGCAGGTCCCACCTGATACCCTTTGCGGCTCCCTTTCGCGCCCACAACCCAAGCGAAGCCCAGCGCTGGTTGTCGAATCCAATTATGGCGCCCTCTCTGCCCGCCCGGCTCAGCCGGGGCCGGATGGGAGTGGGGGGAGTTGCCCGACCCATAGCCCGCTCAAGACCGTTCCGGATTTCGACCGCCATTGCGAGGGCGGACGACAGGAATTGCCGATCCCCGCCGTGCACCAAGACATCGAACGCACCCTCTTTTCGGAAGCAGAGATCGCCCATGCTGTGAGCGGCTTGGGCGACCGAATTGACGCCCACTTCGGCGCAACGCAGCTGTGTGTCTTGGCCGTACTCAAGGGCTCCTGTGTTTTCTTGGCCGACTTGATCAGACGCTTGCCGCAATCACTCGAGTTGCAATTCGCACAGGCGTCCAGCTATCGCGACGGCACGCATTCCGGGGAATTGGAATTCTCATTCTTCCCAAGTGAAGCCGATTTGGTTGGGCGCGATATCTTGATCGTGGATGACATTCTGGACACCGGGCGCACCATGGCTCGCATTGTGGCCCGTTGCGAGGATGCCGGAGCGAGCAGCGTTCGCACCTGCGTGCTTTTGGACAAGCCCGCCAGGCGCCAAGTTGAGATGGACGCCGATTGGAAAGCCTTTAAGATAGAGGACCTCTTCGTTGTGGGTTACGGCCTGGATTTTGCGGGCCGCTATCGCAATTTGCCTTACATCGGCTGTTTGCGAGCAGAAATCGTCGCCGCCGGACCCGATGGCCATGGCACACCCCACGCTTCGCCTGGGGAAGAGACGGCACACGCCTAGGGATGTCCCGAGCACTACTGTGGTTACCGAATACATCACTGTTCCCAAGGAACGAGCGGGTTTGGAGCTCGATGAGTTCCTGGCCTTGCAGTTCCCCGAACTGAGCAAGGGCTTTCTGCGCCGCGTCGTTTACGCCGGCGGAGTGAGCTTGGATGGCGCCAAGACCAGGCCCAACGCACGTTTGCGGACCGATCAAGTCGTGATCGTTGAAATCGACGAGGAAACGATTCCCGATTCCCCCATGGTGGATCCGGGTATGGAAATTCCCGTGCTCTACGAAGACGAGCACTTGCTAGTGATCAACAAGCCGGCGGGGGTCGCGACAGAACCGGAGCGTTGGGCGCGCGAAAAGGGCAGTTTGGTCGGAGCCCTTTTGTGTCGCGCGGCGGAGTTGCGCGAAGATGACGAAGATGCGTTGCCCTTCAGACCTCGCATCGTGCACCGCTTGGACAAGGATACTTCGGGCGTGATGGCCGCCGCGAAGGATTTGGAGACGGAGCGCTTCCTGCGCCAGGCTTTTCAGAATCGCCAAGTCCAAAAGGAATACTTGGCCCTGGTGGAGGGGGAGCATCCTCTGCCCGATGGCGAAAGCGAAGAGTTGGACGCATCGATCGCTCCGGACCGGCGGCGGACCGGTCGCATGCGCTTGGACCCGCGCGGCAAAAAGTCGAGCACGATCATTCGAGTTGAGCGCCGCTTTCGCGGATTCACTTTGATGCACTGCATGCCGCTTACGGG
Source organism: Planctomycetota bacterium (assembly GCA_029259675.1). Classification (GTDB taxonomy): domain Bacteria; phylum Planctomycetota; class UBA1135; order UBA1135; genus JAJDES01. The sequence goes on along the minus strand of JAJDES010000581.1, from coordinate 2,087 downwards.
GCGCACGCATCAAATTCGAGTGCACTTGGCCGGCGCCGGCTTCCCGCTTCTGGTGGATCCGCTGTACGGTCACCGCGTCGAGTTGCCCCTGTCGGAAATCAAGCGCGGGTACCGGCAAAAACCGGGTCGGCCGGAGCGCCCGTTGCTGGCACGCTTGAGCTTGCACGCACTGCGCCTGACGCTGCCCATACCGGGCGTGGACGAGCCGGGCAAATCCGTTTCCGCAGCGGACGATCCAAAAAAACAAAGCGCTGTTCCCAAGGAAATTGCGCACGCAGTAGACGCGACTGGAGACGAAAGCTCCGTCGCATTTCGGCCTGGACAGGGCCACTCTTTCGAGGCCCCCATCCCGCCCGAGTTGGCGCGGGTGCTCAAGCAGCTGGAAAAAGTCCGGCCCTATAAACGATGAGGCTCAAGCAACGCATCGGCGACTTCCGCGTCACGGAACTGCTTCGCGATGATTTCTTACGCGAAGCGGGACCCTACCGCGTGTACCGCGTCACCAAGCGCAAGATTGACTCGCTTCAAGCGGCTGCAGCCCTGGCTGAAGCGGCCGGGGTCGAAGCGGGGGACGTGGCCTTGGCCGGACTCAAGGATCGCCAGGCCATTACCGTTCAATACATGAGCGTCCGCGGCGGCAGACCCGTGAGCTTGCGCGAGCGCGAGTTTCTGATTGAAACGGCCGGCTTCTCCGAGGAACCGATTTGTTCGGGCGACAGTCGCGGCAATGCCTTCCAAATCGTCGTGCGCGCATTGGAGCGCTGGCAGATCGCCGTGTTTCGCTCTCACCTGGCCGGACTGCGCGAACACGGCTTGCCCAATTACTTCGACGATCAGCGCTTCGGCAATTTGCGGCACGATCAAGGTTGGATTGCCCGCGATTTGGTCAAGCACCAGCCCGAGCGAGCACTGCGCCAATTGCTCGCTGCACCCTCACCCCACGACGATTCGCGCCATGCCGGCTTTAAGGCTGCGTTGCGCAAGCACTGGGGCGATTGGGCGAGTTGCCTGGGGGATGCGCGCCGCCACGGAAAGCACCACTCGATCTTCGAACATCTGATTGAGGCCCCCGAGGACTTTGCGGGCGCCTTCTATCACGTCTCTTCAAAACTGCGATTGATTCACTTGTACGCCTATCAATCGCACCTTTGGAATCGAGCGGTGAGTCTCTACTTGCGCGGTGTTTTGCCCGACAAGGAACGTCTGGTGGTGGAATCGGTTGAGGGCAATTTGGTTTGCCCCGCCGGCGAATTGCCGCCGCTTCCCGAGCAGAGCGATAGCTTTCGCTTGCCCGGGCCGGGCTTGGAAGACGTCCAAAACAAAATTCAGCGTAAGGTCCTGACGGAAGTGCTTGAGAATGAAGGCCTCACGCCGGAAGACCTGCACATCGACGGTATCCCCGGTTTTCAACTCAAGGGTGAAGATCGCCAATTGATGGTCATCCCCGCCCACTTGCGAGTGCGCCCTGCCCGGCTCGATCCTCTCAACCGCGGCATGGAGCAAGTCGAGTTGCGCTTCGAATTGCCACGCGGTTCCTACGCCAGTTTGGTAGTCAAGCGCTTGTTTGCCCGCAGCAATGCGGAAATGGAGCGCAGCGGTCGCAGGCGATCAGCCGACATGGGCACCCAAATGCGATTCGAAGGCGGCGGCGGCAAACGCGGGGGAGAACACAGCCCCCGTCGCACGGGCCGCAAGCCCTTTGTCTCCGGCAAGGGCAGTTGGAACGCCGACAACGACGCGCGTTCGAATCAATATGACCGTTCCGCAAGAGCAAGCGGAGACTACCAAGGTCGCGATCAACAACGAGGCGGATACCAAGGCGGCGATCAACAACGCGGCGGCTATCAAAGTCGCGATCAACAACAAGGTGGCGGTCAACAGCGCGGCGGTTACCAGGGTCGCGATCAGCAACGAGGTGGATACCAAGGTCGCGACCAACAACGCGGTGGATACGAAGGCGGCGATCAGCAACGAGGTGGGTACCAAGGTCGCGATCAACAACGCGGTGGATACCAAGGTGGTGATCAGCAACGCGGCGGTTACCAGGGTCGCGATCAGCAACGAGGTGGATACCAAGGCGGCGATCA
>JAJDES010000059.1 GCA_029259675.1 Planctomycetota bacterium | reverse complement strand
CCCGGCGGCGGACCGCGTGGCTGAACTGATGCTTTCTCCGCTGCTATTACTGGGGGTGTGGTGTGTGCCGTTGCTTTGTTTGCGCGCGCACGACGCGCGCGCCGCCATTGAAGCCCACGATCGCAGCACCGCTGACGAGTTGCGTTTCAGTGAAATACTTTGGAGCGATTTGCAAAGCTTGGCCGCTCCCAAGCAGACGCAGTTGCAGGACGATCGGCGCATCGTGCCGGGTGAAGTGGTCGGACGCGGTGCGGGCGACCGGGATCGTTGCATTGTGCGGGTGCGCGATGCACGCGGCATCGAACGCGGAATGCCTGTCGTTAGCGGAGATTCCTACGTGGGGCGCGTCAGCGCCGTCAACGCCGAGGCCAATAGTGTCGAAGTCACGTTGGTCACTGCCGGCGACTTCTTTGTGGGCGCACGAATTGATGACGCGGAGCCCTCCGCTCAGCGCGGCGTGGCCTGGATGACCGTCGGCGGCTTGGAATTGGCGCGACGTGGAAGCAACCGCGAGTTCTTCCTCGCCGTGCACAACCCGAGCAAGCGCGAACGCGATCGAGGCCGTGTGGTGGCATCGGAATTGCTTGAGGACTTGGACCGCTTCGCCGTTTTGGCGGAGGGCTTTGAGCTCGGTGAACTCTTGCGCTTGGGACCCGGCAAGTTGGGTTTGATCCCGACCTTGGATTTCGGCGCCGGCCTTTACCACGTCGCCATCTTGACTCCGGCGCAGGTGCGCGAAGTCGAAACCGATGAATTGGAATTCGCCCTGGTCGATCCGTACTGGGTCCCGACGCGATCGCTGACACCGGGGCACCCATCGCCTTGGCGTTCCGGTTTGCGCATCAGTACCGGCGAAGCGCGCGGCGTGGACCAGGGGGCCGCTGTGATTCGCGGCGCGCGCCTGGTGGGCCGAGTGTGCGAACGGGGGCTGTGGTCATCCGCTGTTCAATTGCTGGATGATCCTGGCTTGGTCGTTGTCGTTGCGGCGCGTTTGGACGGAAAACCGGAACCTGTTGTTTTGGGCCGCATGATTTCCCTGGGGCGCACGGAACGCGCCGGTTGGATTGAATTGCGCTGGGAGTCCCAACTGTCATTCGACTTTTCCGCTCTTGATCAACTGGCTCCGGGTGAGGACAAGGCCTGGTCCGGGCGAGTTTGGGCCGATCTCGTCACGGGATCCGGAGAGCCGGGTCTACCGGGCGGATTGGTACTGGGCCGTGCGCTCTTGCCGGCCCGGGCCGAACCCGGCAGCCCCCAGATCGTTTACTTGGACGCGGGCCTCGCCGGCGAAGCCTTCAGCGACCTGTGGGTGCGTGCGACTGACGGAGAGGAGCAACTCTGATGCGAGCTCGAAGCTTCGGAGTGTTCTGGCTGTTGTTTTGGATGACCTGGGCCCACGCCTGCAGCGGCCTCTTGGTTTCATCCCTCGGCATGTGGGTGCCGGACCTGGGACTCTTGTTGTGGCTGGGCCTGGGGCGCAGGTTGAACTCGAACGATCGATTGCTGACGACCACGGCCGCCTGTTTGGGACGCCTAAGCGTGGGCATCGATCCGCCCTTCGCCGTCTTTGCTTGCTATGGAGCCCTCGCGGCGCTCGACAGCTTGGCTTTGTCATTCGTCGATCGGGATCGGCTCATCCTGCGCATCGTGTGTGCCGGCGCCTACGCGGCCCTGGCCAGCACCTGGTACGCGCTGGTCAATCAAATTCGAAGCGGCGGGCACGCCTTGGAATTGCAAAGTTCGCCCAAGGTGATCCTGGCCAGTTTTTGCATCCACGCTTTGTTGTCGCTCTCGCTGGCGCCGCTGTTGGCGCGCTTGCCGGGACTAACGCTTTTGCTGAACCGCGACAGTGGAATGGGTATGGAGCGCTCCCAGGCCGACAGCATGGCGGCACTCGGCATGGGCGCCGCCGCCATGGGGAGGCGATCGCGATGAGGCGCACGGGTCCCCTGATTGTCATTTGCCTTGTGGGAGCTGTAATGCTCTTTCTGCGCCTGGCCAAAATCCAAATCAAGGAGCACGAAATTTGGGCCGCGGAAGCGGCGCGCATGGTGCGCTCGGGAAGCTTGGTGAATTATCGCCGCGGGGCGATCATCGACGGTTCGGGGCAAGTGATGGTGCGCGACGAAGCCACCTACACACTCGAACTCTCCTACCGCAGCTTTCGGCGCGGTCATCCGCTGGGACTCTTGGCCCACGCGCGCAGTTCGCTGGTGATGCGGTCCGTACCCCTGGCGCTCACATGGAATCAGCTGGAGAGCTGGAGTTTGGATATGGCCCGACTTTCGCCGACCGACCTGGATCGCTTCGGGGAGGGCGCGGCACTGGAAGTTGGCGATTTGTATTTGCCCGCCTGCGAAACACCCGAATCGGAATTGCGGGCGGAGCGCGCCAGCGACTTGCGCTTCTATACGGCGCGGCTGTTGGGTTTGACACCGCGCGAGGGCAAGAGTTTGCGCAGTTTGCGCCACAGTCGAAACGAATTGCCCAGCTACTTGGAGTTGGTCGCAGAGTGGCGCGGCTCCAGCCTGGAAGAGGCGCGCGAAGCTTTGCTCGAGCGCTTGGGCAGCGCGCGCATACATCTGGAGTTGTTCGCGAGCAGATTGGGCTTTGAAGATGAACGCCTGGGGGACGTTCCGCAGCTGATCGCAGAATTGGAACGCGTGCGGAGTGTGGTGGACGGGCTATGCGCCAGCGGACTATTCGCTGAGGCGGCGGGCTTTGCTCCCGGCCGTGTGGACCCGAACAGTCTCTATCGCCTGGTTGATTTGTCTTGGATTGCTTTGCACATGCGCTGGGATGATCAGCGTTTGCACGAGTGGTTGCAGGATGCTCACGAGCGTTGGCTCAGTTGGCGCAACAATGTGGGCGCGCAGCACCTAACCGCGCAATTCTTTAACAGCGCTGACGAGGGGCCCCACGACGGTGAGGTTGCCGAATTCGCGGCCGCGCCGAAGATCCCAAACTCCGAACATTGGCTCGATCTCCTGTCGGCGCTCTACCGCGAAGATGAGGTCTATGAATCGGCGCTGGACGGACTGCCGTTGCCGTGGCAGCACGGTCGCAACACAGCCGTCTTGAGTGAGATCGATTCGCTCTTCGATTTGAAGCGCTCGGGGCAGATTGCATTGCCTTCGACAGCGCTTTGGGTGGGCGAAGAATTGGAGCCGGCCGCGGGGGAAATGACGGCCGGGGGCTGGGAGCGGTTGGCGCCCTTGGCCAAGGAAATTGACCCTCTGGGTAGCGACGGACAGGAGGATGCGGGGCGAAGATGGCGACTCGGTCAGCTGCTCGCGCACCTGCGCCGTCCGGCGAGATTGGGGCGATACGACCTAGAACTATTGTCCGAAGCGCTGCTCGATCGCTGGGAAGCGAACCTGCAACGGCATTTTGTGGACGCGCTCGAAACGCTGCACGCACAGGCGAAGGAAGAGGGACGCTTGACCCCGGCCGGACGGCTGCGCTTTGCGCCGGGGCGTTTGGCGCGCGCTTTGGAGTCGCTGCGCGATATCCTGCGCGACTACGGCGATCGGCCGCTCACTTTGCTCGATCGGCCGGATTATGAATTGGTCTACTTGCTGACTCGCTTCCCCGAGCGTTACAAGGGGATGCAAGTTCGCGAGGCTTCCGTGCGCGTGCGCGAACCGATCGAACTGGAGGGGGCGCGCGAAGCTTCGGGTTCCGAGCGGGTGGCGAGTGAAGTGCTCGGTACTCTCTCCGTTATGGGCGCGCTTGAAGTGCAGATGCAGCGCGAGCGCGAGAAGCGTTTGGCGGAACTGCGTTCCCGCGAGCGTACACCGGCGGAGGACAACGAGTTGGATGTGCTGATCGGTGATTTGATTTTGCGCAATGAGTCGCGCGGCGTTTCCGGCTTGGAGGGTGAGTGGGATGATGTCTTGCGGGGGCGCAACGGTTATCGCGAGCACCGCGGACTTGAGGATGTTTACGGCCAGGGCCTGGTGGAGCGCGAGTTGTCGACGCGTCGCGACGGTCGAGACATCCACATTAGCCTGCTGGCTGATTTGCAGCGTGCCACCGAGCTGATGTTGGAGCATCCCCGTTATGACCCGACGGACGAGTCAGCCGACGCCACTTGGTTCAACCAGCCCGTGGGGGCCATCGTGCTCGTCGACATGCAGGGGCGCGTCATCGTGCAAGCTTCCGTGCCCAACTCCAGTACGGATTTGGAAGCCGATGGAAGCCTACTTGGCGGCATGGCTGTCATTCGCGAGGAGCGCCGTCAGCAATTGAACCGGACCATGCGCAAGCCGCTGTTCCAGCCTCCAGGTTCGGTCTTCAAGCCCTTCGTGGCGGCTTGGGCCCTGGAGCACGGCTTGGACGAGCACACAACCGTCATGTGCGAGCCGTCCGCGGGCGATTGGGCCAATTACGGTGGTGTGCACTGCTGGGATCCCTACGGCCACGGTCGCGTCGATTTGTCCGCAGCCATCAAGGGTTCGTGCAACTCCTACTTTGCCTGGGTGGGGGAGACGAGCTTTCCCCATGTGGGCGTTTATTGGGAGATGGCGCGGAGCTTCGGCTATGGCCTGCCGACAGGAATCCGCCGCCGGGAGGGGGGCAGCGGGCTGACCGAGGACTATGTCCCCGGCTTGTTCTCGACCCGCGCGCTTTCCGATCACGAGCGCCGACAGGCTGCGAACGGCTTGGCCGTTGTCGAGGCCACGCCCAGTCAGGTCGCGCGCGCCTTCTTGGCCTTGGCCACGGGCGAACTGCGCGAATTGAGTTTGGTTGACGGGGTCGGCGATGAGCTGCTTCCGCTTGCGCCGCCGCAACCCTTGGGAGTTTCCAAGGAGAGCCTCGATCTCGTGCGACAAGCCATGTGGCAAGTGTCCAACGAGCGCGGCGGCACGGCCCAGCGCGTACTCAATGAGGAAGCGTTGGGGATGCAGTTGGTGATTAAGACCGGCAGCGCGGATTTGGCGCGTACAAGTCGCGACAGCAATGCGCGCAAGCCCCCCAAGCACACCTGGGTGGCCGGCTGGTTCCCGGCTCAAAACCCGGTTGCAGTCTTCACTGTCTTCTTGGATCGCACGCGCTCCACCTCCAGTCACTCCGCCGTCTATGTGGCGCGGCAATTTTTGAGCATGCCCGAGACGCGCAAGTGGATTCGTTCACAGGGCGTGCACTTGGAACCGCTTAGGGGCGACGATTGAGCCATGTTCGAACGGCGCCAACAATCAAGTACCTCAAGAGCGGGCATCGCCGGCGTGCACTGGTCGCGCGTGGAATGGCCGATTTTGGCGGTTGCAGTTTGTTTGTTGGGAATTGGAATGGTTTTCATTCAAACGATGTCCGAAGCGGACCTGCGCTACGATCGCCAGGAGGTCAGTTGGGAGAGCCACCTGCGCAAGATCATCGTCAGCGTGCCGGGCATGTTGTTGGCCTTTCTCGTCCGCCCGCGCTGGCTGCGCCGCTACGCCGGACTGCTTTACTCGGCCAGCTTGGTCTTGCTGGCACTGGTGCCCTTTGTCGGTCAGGTTCGCAATGATGCGCGGCGCTGGATTCAATTGCCGCTGGGCTTTGACTTGCAACCATCCGAACTGGCCAAGCTCGGTTTGATCCTGGGCCTTGCCGGATTGCTCTATCGGCGCAGGTTGCAAACGAGTCAAGAGTGGGCAGCACCGCTTTTGTTGACGGCCTTGCCCATGATTTTGGTGGCTGCCCAACCCGACTTGGGGACGGCCTTGACGATGGTTCCTGTGGCCCTGGGCATGTTTTATCTTGCCGGTGCACCCGGCCGGGTCTTGACGAGTCTCGTTTGTATCGGAGCTCTGTTGGGGTTGGGCGCCTGGAAACTTGAATTGGGTGTGCTTGACTATCAACTCAAGCGGATTGACGTTTGGGCCTCAACTTTTGAGCCTGAGGATCTGATCCTCAACCAAAAGCGCGGCGCCTTTCACGCATTCCAGGCGCGGGTTGCGATCGGCAACGGCGGCCTGCACGGCACGGGACTCGGGCGCGGCATCACCAACCAAACGGGGCACTTGCCCGAACGCGAAAGCGATTCGATTTTTGCGGTGATCGCCGAAGAGGGCGGCTTGGTCAGCGGAGGGGTTGTGATTCTTTTGTACACGCTCTTGGTGTGCCTCATCATGATTTCGGCCGCATCCATCCGGGAGCGCTTTTCGCGCTTGGTGGTTGGTGGCGTGGGATTGTTTTTCATGGCCCACTACTTCATCAACATGTCGGTCAATATGGGACTCATGCCCTTCACCGGATTGACTTTGCCGCTGATTTCCACGGGTGGTTCATCCATGCTGGTCAGTACGGCGGCAATCGGTCTGGTCTTGGGGCAAGTCGCTCGGCATGAACCATCGCTGGGTGAGGACTCCTTTCGTTTTTAAGCCGCTCGCGAAGCGATTCCCGGGCGGGGCGGGCCGGGGCGCTTGACGCTTCGCCGCGGGCGCGATTTACTCGCCGGCTTGCAGATGCTTATGGAGCGGAAACAAAAGAACTCCCAGCGGATCGTTGGTCCGACCCCGGGCAGGGCCTTGGGAGCGTTGCGTCTGCGCTGGGCGCCAGCCGCAAGCTTGTTCCTGTGGTTCCTCGTTGCAGCATGTCAATCGAACGCGGAATCGGTCGAGCGGGAGGCAGCACTCGCTCCAACGGAGCGATTCGAAGTTCGCGCAGCAGCTCGCCGCCCAAACGTCATTGTGATATTGCTCGACGATGTGCGTGCCGACGTATTCGGTTGCAGTGGGCACCCGTTTTCGAAGACGCCGGGGATCGACAGCTTGGCCGCGGACGGCGTTCAATTTAGAAACGCTTTCGTGGCGATTTCGCTCTGCAGCCCATCGCGGGCGACGATTTTGAGTGGTTGCCGCCCGCAACGGACCGGTGTCTTCGGAAACCGAGGCCGCGAATTGGACGAGCGTGTTGAGAGCTTTCCCGAAGCTTTCCAGCGCGCGGGCTATCGAACGGCTTTCATGGGTAAGTGGCACATGGCTCCGGGCATCGAGGCGCGGCGCGGATTTGATCACTGGCTGTCCTTCAGCGGACAGGGGGTCTACCAAGATCCCAACTTGTGGGAAAACGGCGAGCGCGTCGAGCGCACGGGCTACATGACGGACTTGCTCAATGATGGAGCCGTCGAATGGTTGAGCGAACGCAATAGCGAAGAACCATTTCTCCTTTACTTGTCGCACAAGGCGGTTCACGTTCCCTTTAAACCCGCCGAGCGGCACCGCCACGACTACGCCGATCAGGACGTGACTCCACCCAAGAGTTGGCTTGACGATCTTTCCGGGAAGCCGAGCTACATGATCAGCGAACGGCTGGAACGCATGTCCCTCGGCGCCTGGAAACCATTGCCCGGCGAAGACTTGCCCGACCGAATTCCAACGGAGGTGACCGCGCGCGAAATTGTGCTGGCCAAGGAAAAAATGCGTGATTACCTGCGCTGCTTGCGCAGCGTTGATGAAGGTGTCGGCCGCATTCTCGACACCCTGCGCGAGTCGGGACTGGCGCAGGATACTCTGGTACTTCTGACCAGCGATAACGGCTTAATGATTGGCGAGCACTTCATGGGTGGAGTCAAGCAATTGGCCTACGAAGAGAGCATTCGCGTGCCGCTAATTGTTTCTTACCCGGCCGGCTTCGAGGGCCCCGTGGTGCGCGAGGAACTGATTTCCGTATTGGACATTGCGCCGACGCTGCTCGAATTGTGTGGCATCGAATCCGATTCCCGGATGCAGGGCATGTCCCTCGCGCCGCTATTGAGTGCAAAGCCGAAGGGACTTGTTCAGTGGCGCGACGATATCTATTACGAGCACTTTTTTGATAGGCGCTGGCGTTGGCGACCGCACCTGCAAGCTTTGCGAACAGAGCGCTGGAAACTGATCCAATCACCCATGTATCCGGGCGAACTTGAGTTGTATGACCTCGTGCAGGATCCAGAGGAATTGCACAATTTGGCCTACGACCCCGCACATGAGGATGTTTTGCAAGCGCTTGATTTGCGGCTGCAGGAGCGCGTCGCACAGGCTGAGGCCTTGCGCTTGCCGGAACTGAATAAATGAATTGCTGCGCACGCAATGGCTCCATTGCCGGTCTTTTGCTTCCGAGGGCGATGCCTTGGCTCTTAGCCTTGGGGTTGGCCGTACTTGCAGCGGCTTGCGATTCACAGGAGGGGACGCGCGAAGACTCTGGGGATGGCCAAACCGATGCGAGTGATTCGGACTTTTCGGGCGGTGCCGGACGGCGGCCCATCGTTCAATCGGGTCGCTATCGGATGGCGCGCGAATTGGACAGCGAAGCTGCGGAATTGGAGTCGATCGGTTATCTGGCGGGCGTGAATGAGGCCCCCGATGAGGAAGGGGTCATAGAGCACAACCGCGCAAGGGCTTTCGAAGGATTGAATTTGTTGGTTTCCGGGCATGCAGCCGAAGCCGTCTTGCTGGACATGGATGGCGTGGAGTTGCACCGCTGGCGGGGCCATTTTGAGCGTACGTTTCCCGATTACCCCGAGCTCAAGCTCGAACTCTTGCTGCTGCGCGACTTCTGGCGTCGGGTCAAGCTCTTTCCGAATGGAGACCTGTTGGCGATCTATGAGGGGCACGCCTTGGTGAAACTGAACAAACACTCCGTCGTGCAGTGGGCGTATCCCGAGCCCGCGCACCACGATCTCTTTGTGACGGAGAACGAGCAAATTTATGTGCTCACGCGCCGCGCCGACATTGTGCCGGAGTTCAACCCAGAGGAATTGGTGCTCG
>JAJDES010000580.1 GCA_029259675.1 Planctomycetota bacterium | reverse complement strand
CACCAAAGCTCGGTCCATGGCGGAGCCCACTTGGATCCGCAACTTGGGATGGGTCCGAACCAGCTCCAGGTTGTCCAAACTCCCCGTGGAGAGGTCGTCCAAGACCAGCACCGAAGCCCCTTCGGCCAGTAGTCGCTCCGTCAGATGGGAGCCGATAAATCCGGCACCGCCGGTGATAAGCACTTGAAGAGACATGGAATGCTGAATGTCCTAGGGCCGCGAGACGCCCTTCGACCAGTTTCCTGCCCCAAAGCTTCCAAGGTCAATAGGATCCGCCAAGATCTAAATCGGCAGCCGGCGATCCCGGGGCAGCCGAGAGTTTGCAGATGAGCTCCAAACCCCGGCTTACGAAGCCCTATTCGCACATAGCGAGTGCAAAATCCAAAGGTCTAGGGCCACCGGAATTCCACCGATGCAAACCGCAAATACCGGTCTGCGGCGGCCGTTTCGAAGGCGGCGCCAAGGCCTGCGCGAAGCTCTACGGCCGGCGCCCCCATTCGATCCCAGCGCCTAGCGCTTGAGCAGCACGACCCAATCTTGGTTGGGACTATTGGGCGGAGCTCCAACGTTGATGAACCCACCTCCGCCGACAAATTTGATCTCGGGCTCGATGATGCCGGTGCGGGGATTGAACCAGGTGAGTTCGAACACACCCGTGGCGCTGGTCAGGTTCAGCTGTCCTGTGTTGCTCGCATTGGGATAGTAAATGGCGTAGATCTCGTCCTTGGCGGCGAAGACTTCGGCCCCACCGAAGGCGCTGGATTCACCACTTACGAGGGAGTCCACCGGCTTCATGCGCCAATAGGGCAAACAAGCCTGCATGAATCGTCGCGCATACCAGGTCTGCAACCACATAGCTTCGCGCGGACGGAAGTCTTCCAAATTCAGGTCGCCGCCGAGGGGTTGCGGATGCGAACCCGCGTACCACTCGATTTGACCGCCTGAGAAGTACACGTCGTAGAGCACTTCCTTGCGCAGCTGGTTGATGTTTTGATCGCTCAACCCGATGTTCGCCGGCGTCAACTCGTCGACCGCCACAACCCAAGGCCGGCCGGCAGCTTCAGACTTCGTGCGCCAAAATTCGACGTGATGCCCGGCATCTTCGGGATGACCTTGGATCGAAGCCGCGCCAAACCGCTCTTCGCCGAGCACGTTGGTGTAGGCGATGTACTGGCTGTGGCTCGGCAGGACCTTGGTGTGGAAGGCAATCGGCCGCTCGTAGGGATCGAGCTCGCGCAGGTAATCGGCGAATTCGCGCAGGTGTTCGGTCGAGTAATCGTTCTCTTCGCTCAGGTTCCACTGCAGGGCGGGCAAATGCCCAAAGCGAGCGACCATCTCGCGGAAGAAGAGTTTGCGTTGCACGCCGAGATTGCCTCCGTCGAGCCAGTCCTCGTTGGCAGCTTCCGTCTCCGCCAGGACGAAGTGCAACAGGATGCCCTCGCGCTGCGCGTGCTCAAAAACCAAGTTCCATTGGTCGAGCTTGGAAACATCGAAATGCAGCTTGTCGAAGGACTGATTCTTCGGCTCAACGTAGGGATAAGTATCCCAGCCATCCCCACCGAGATTCATCGGTAGGAAGTAAACCGAATTGATGTGCACCGAACCCAAGTAGTTCAGGGCGCCGATGATGCCGCGCGAACTCTCGCCGGTGGTTTCACTGTAGAAGACGGGGTCCTTGGCGCTTCCCAATCCGTGCCTGCCAAAGTCGTCTGCGTGCGGGCTGAAGCGATGCAAGCCATCCGGCAAGTCAGGTGTCCCTTGCCCACCCGGTTGGTCCTCGGTGTTGTCGAAGCCTGCGTAGGCCAAAAGGTTTTCGGGGCTGTTGGTACCGCCCTTCAGGAAGTATGTGCCGTCGCGAAAGCGCAAGTAGTGGCCGTCCGAGACCTCAAGCACACCGTGGCGATAGAAACCGGGGGGATTGGAGTGCGGCGTATAAATCATCAGCGCACCCGATTCGCCTTCCAACAGGCCCGGGCTTCCGCTCGCATCCAAATTGGTTGAGATATCGGAGCCTTCGCGAAACAGAACCGTGTAAGTCCACAGGCCCGGAGATTCCGGCAAAAAGCGCGCGCGCCACACGTTTCCCTCAGAACCGCCTTTTCCATCGCCGGCGAAGAATCCGTAAACCTTCAACAGTTCCCCCTGCGGACCGCGCAAGCGAACTTGCATGCGGTAGTCCCTGAAGGGATTGGGGGAATTATCCAGCTCCTTAGCAAAGGGACCCTCGAAGTCCAATTGCATTGGATGCGACGTGAGTGCCGAGCCGCTTAATTGCGCCGATCCCGGTAATTTGGGACCCGTGAAGAAGGCGACGTTTTCACTTTGCGACGAATTGCCGGAAGGAGTCGTGCTGGTCACACGCAAGTGGTAGATCGTCTCTTGCTGCAAATTGGTTAGCAGCACATCGTGATTGTTCGTGAACTTCTCGAGATTGCCGACGGCCTTGCCGTAGGACATGGCCCAGCCATAGTCGACGCGGCGATTGGCAGCGGTTGCCGTTTTCCAACGCACGCGCATTCCGGTCGGCTCCCAAATCACACTAAGGTCGTGAATGTCGGGGGAATTCGAATCCGGCGGCAGAGCTACTTGATCCCCGGCGTCCAAGCGCCTGAAGCTTTGGGGTCCCTGGGTCGCGTGCCCGCTCAGCCATCCGCCTGCGGACCCGTCCAGTCCATTTTGAGCTCCTTCCCAATTGGGACCACTAGCCGAATTCGGCAGGACCCCGACAGAAGGCGGAGAGCCGCTTCCCGATGCGTGAGCAACGACGGAAAGGCCGATGCACAGGGCAATGCCGGTGAATGCTTTGATTGGATGAATAAAAACGGCTTTGAGAGGGCTAATCACGTTCTTGATCGGATCGAAAGGGGCTTGGATCGAAAACGAATGTGGGGCACGGGCTACGCCCTCGCTAAGGCGCTGCAGCACGGTCGCAAACTTGTTTGGGTGGGTGGACTGCGCGATGCGTCACCAAACAGCCCCCTTGCTAACAAATGCCGGCGGGCCTTTTGGGTTTGGGAAATCGACGCGTTTAGAGATTCAGGGCAGTCCCATGCTGATATCGGACGAGTGTTCGAACGAGTTCATTGAATTCCCCAATCAATGCTTGGAACCGAGACGATCCATCCTCTGCCAGGGTTCCCATGGGAAGACGGGCACACCCCGTGCAGCCCCAACAACTCTTAGTCGCAGGCTACCTCGAAACCGCAATTAGCGGCTAAACCACCCCGCAAAACCGCGGCGTTTGGCTTCATTTTGCGTCAAATCGCCTTGATTTGAGGCAGCGCGACGGCCTGTGAAAGTTCCTGCGCGAGCCGTGCAGCAGACTCTCAAGATGAGCACTTGCGGATCGTGGTCTCTTTCCCGGCAGCCCGCCACGAGGACGCCTTGTAGAGCGGTCTCAACTTGATGACCCCCTTCGCCCGCAAGTTCCGAACTCGGGCATCAATCGGCTCGAAAGGGC
>JAJDES010000579.1 GCA_029259675.1 Planctomycetota bacterium | reverse complement strand
ATTGAGGGCAAGCTCAATGCGTGTGTCCGGCCCGCTGCGCTCAACTTCCAACAAGACATCGATCCAGTGCAGGCCCTTGGTCAAGTGCAGCGTTCCATTGCGAAGGACCAGCTCGGCGCCCGATTCACCTTGGGTGCGATCGGTGGCCTTCAACAGCCGGCCGCCGGAAACGCTGACGGTTAAGCCCTCGCCGTCCAGGACCGTGGAGCGGCGACATGAGAGTACGAGCAGTTCGCGCGAACCTTCGCCCTGCAGGCGCTCGCGCGTCTTGCCGTTGACGACCAATTCGACCGCCGCAACGGGCGCGGGTGCGCTGACCCAGAGCTCGGCTCGGGCACTCGCATCGATGCTGCCGCCTTCGCCTCCAAGCAAGGTTCCCAAGCGCAGGTCCGCTGCGGCAATGACGGAGGCTCCAAAGGTGCGTCTGGCGGCGAGGGCGTCGAAGATTCCGTCGCGCGTGAACGACTCACTCCATACACCGGCGTAGGCCGTGCTGCTGGCTTTGTGGTCGGAGGATGCAATCAGTCCGAAGTGGTGGCCCCGGGCAAGACCGGCGCTGATGGTGGATTCGGGTTGCGTGCTGTCGAAGGATTCGAAGGGCATATCTTCGCCCTCGTAGGCTCCGCGCAAACCTTGATAGACCTCGAACAAGCGGTGCAACTCGGGCCGGAAGTCGCTCCAATTCATCGGGGATTGCGAGCGACCTGTCATGTGCGGTATGGCCAGGGCGCGTTCGGCCTTGGGACCTGCTTCCATGCCGCGATGGTAATTCATCAAGTCGAGGCCCATGGCCATGGGATCGGCGTAGATCTCATTCGCGTGTCCGCGTTCGCGCAGCATGCGTTCGATGCCGCCCAAGACGACCAAACGGCCGGGAACATTAAAACGCTGCGTGTCGCGCAGACTGCGCCAGAGACTCGATGGCGTTAGATGTTGGTAGTGGTCGGTCAGGGCAACGAAGTCGAGTGCACCGGGGCCGCGCGCGTAGCGAAACACGTCCTGCAAAATTCCGTCGCGCACGCCTTGGCAACGGGAGAGCTGGGTGTGGCGGTGCAAGTCGCCGATTAGGGCTTGATAAGTTGGCTCGGCCTTGCCGCGGCTAAATCCCTCCGGGAGTGCGCGACTGGTATCCAAAGCAGCGCGCAGGGCGCCGACCGGCCGCGCTGCACTGCGGCGCCGGGACGTTGGAGGGTCCGCTTGCGTGGGGGGGTAGCCGGCACTTGGAATGAGATCGATCAATCCCAAGCGCCAGTTGCGTTCAATCGGCGCTTCGAAGGCGAAGGGGTGCGGCCGCGTGCGCGTGCGCAGGTCGGCTGCGAAGAGTGTTCGCAGGGCCGGGGCTGTGCTCGCATCTTGCTGCGGGCTTGAACCCAGAAACACTTCGGTCGAGCGGTTGTCTCCGTCGTTGGCGCGCAGCAAGCGACGAAGCGGCCTGCCCTGGGCGTCAAAGCTGAGCACGCGCGTGTACCAAGACGAGTAAAACGTCTCGTACTCCTGCGCACCGGGCGGGTGCCAACTTTCGCCGGTCGTGCGCCAGGTGACGGTCAGTCCGTCCGGGCCGGCGTGGAGTCTCGGCAAGTCCGCGCGACCGTTGATTTCGGCCGTTAGTTGGGGATCGACAAAGCGCAGATCGTCGCCGTCCAAAACGCACAACTGAACGCTGCGCTGCGTGCGCAAGCCGCCGATTTCCCCGAATTGCGGCGCCGTTTCAAAGGCGACCCAGAGTCGACCGTCGGGAGCAAGGGCCGGCTCCGGAAAGGCTTGGTGTTCGGCGCCGTCGGCCAGGGCCCTTTCCCATTCCACTTTTCCGCCTCGCAGTCGCGCGTAGCGAACGTTGAAACTACTGCCGTCAAAAACGTCGTAGACCAAGTGCAGTGCCCCGGCTCCGTTCGGAATGGCGCGCGGTCGCCAAAGATCCCCGGGCGGCAGGGCCAGGAGCATGGGCTCGCTCCACTCTCCGCCCTCGCGGATCATGTGCACGAACTCGTAGTCGCGCAGGCCCTGGCGCATCGCAATCAATTCGAAGCGACCCGCTTGGACTTCGACCAGCGTGGGCATGAGTAGGCCTGGAGCCAACAGCTCAAGCGGGCTTTGGCGCAGCGCGCCGTCGGAGCTGATTCCCAAGCTGCGTCCGAAGAGCGCGCGAGTTCCGTCCGCTGCTTGGGCCTCAAAGACGACCTGGGCCTGCCATTCAGACGGACTGCTGTCCAGGGCCAGGGCGGCGCCCGCTACCCATGGGTGTTCGTCGTCAATGGGGGCGGCGATCAGGTTGGCGCCCGCTTGCAATCGGCCCGCCATGAGTCGCGCCGCGCCGTCGCCCTCCGCTTGCAACCACGCGATGAAGCCCGCGCCGTCGGGACGGGCTGCGGCGACGGCGTCAAAGGAACTGTGTTTGTGGCCGGTGATCCATGTGGGGGCATCGACCGCGGCGCTGGGCTGTTCTTGCTCGTTGCCCGGCGCGGCGTTCGCGTTCGCAGTGGCATCGCCTGTGTCCTCGCGTTGATCGGTGCCGCAGGTGGCGAGGATCAAGATGCCGAGCGCACCGAAGGCGATGCCGCAGCGTTTGAAGGAGTGCAGCTTCAACGGGCTTGTTCCGTTTGGATTGTTTCCACTGCGACTGCGGAGCTGTCAATCGGAGCCCACAATAGGTTTCCGTCCGCAAATGCTGCGCGCAGGTAATAGTGAGCATCGGTCCCGCGCTCCAGCCCTTCAAACAGGAGAGATGTGCCGGCGGCCGCGGAATCGGTTTCGAGTGTTTTTTCGAGTGGTTTACCCATGCGCCACAACATTTCCTTCTCGAAGGGAGCGGGCAAGACGCTGATGGCGCCGGGAGCCGTCTTGTCTAAAGCATGGGTGTACGTGTCTTCGCCCCATTGCAATGTCATGCTGCCCGTAGCGTTCCCAACTTCTACTTCGAGCACCCAGTCGACCGCATTGCGCTGCTTGGTGAAGGCGAAGCTGTCATCGCTGCGTTCGAATTCCGCCTCGTCTTCACCCGCTTGGCGCGAGCGCACGGAGAGCAAGTTCGCGCCTTCGATGCGGACTTGGATGGGTTTGCTCCCATAGGGACCCCAGCGCCTTGAGCTCAGGACCCAAAACTCGCGCGTTCCCGTTCCGCTGCGTTGCTGTTGCAACTCGCCGTTCTTGAACAAATCGACGCGGACCACGGGCGCCGGCCCGCGCAGCTCAAGTTCCAGATCGTTGCGCGCAAGGGAATCGGACTGTGCGGCGGTCCAGCGGGTACTGAAGGCGGCGGGAGTTGTGGCGGCTGCGGCCAGCCCGCTGCACAGGGCCTCGAAGATCGACTCGCGCGTGCTCGCCGCTTGCACCAAGGTGAAGCCGTCGGAGCTGGCGCCGTGGTCGGAGGAGCCGGCGAAACCAAAACGATGACCGGCTTGCAAGCCCGCCTGCACCGCTCCCGAAGGTGCGTTGAAATCCAGCGCTCGATAGGGGGCCGCCGCGCCTTCGTAGGAACCGCGGCGGCCTTGATAAAGTTCGACGAGGCGCGGCCGCCAGTCGATTTCGGTCCAGGGCAACTCACTATGTTCGCGCGCCGTCATGTGCGGAATGTGCAGGAACTCAGCGCTGGATTCCCTTTCGGTGCGACCGCCTTGCCAGGGATGGCGGCCGAAGGTTTGGGGATCGAAGCTCCATTCGCCGCTGCCCCCTTGCAGCTCGTTGACATGACCGCGAGTTGGAATCGCGCGTTCCACGGACGCGAAGGTGACTAAGCGACCGGGGGCATAAAAGCGATCGGCGTCGCGCCTGGCGCGCCACCAATCCCAGACCTGCAAGTGCTGGAAGTGATCGCTGATGGCGAGGAAGTCCAGGGCTCCGGGGCCGCGCGCGTAACGAATCGCATCCAAGGTCGTGCCGTCCTGATCGCCGGCGCAACGCGAGGCTTCGGTGTGGCGATGCAGATCGCCCACGAGCCAATCACCTCGCTCGACCTCCGCTGCACGGGGTGGATCGGATCGGAGCGCTGCGGGAGCTTCGCGGGTCAAGGGCGGAAGGCCTTCGGAGGCAACCAAAGGTTGCAACGCAATGCGCGCGGGCCGCGCAATCGAGCCGCCGAAGCGCCCCGGTGCATCCTTGGCATAACCGCGCATGTCCGCGGGCAAAAGGGCATGCGGGACGGGGCCGTTGGGCAATGTAGACAGCGCGTGTTCGTTTCCGCCTTCGGTGCGCGGGTATTCGCACAGCACGGATTCACCCCGGCTGTCGAAGGAAAGCGCACGCGTCCAAAATGCGCTGTAGAAGTTGGCCAGTGGATTGACGTAAGCGTTGGCGCGCAACGGCGGTGGTTCCTGGGCCCTGCGCGCGCCGGCCAAACGTTGCTCGGCAGTGTGAAAGGGCGGCGCCAGGGAACGGAACAGCACCAAGGGTCCGGAGCCGGACCACAACACGCGCGGGAAGTCGGCGCGCATGCGCGCATCGGGCAAGCTGGCGGGGGACGCATAGCGAATACCGTCCTCGTCAACCCGACACAATCCGATTTGGCGCCCGCCGCGCAGGGGACCGATTTCTCCGAATTGCGCCGCACTTTCCCAGACGATCCAAGCTCCGCCGCCGGCTTCCAATGCCAAGTCGGGCAGACCTTCGTAACCGGGACTTTGTGCAATGGCCGTTTCGCGCAGCACGCGTCCGGCTTCCACGACGCGGTAAATCACATCGAAGCTTTGACCGTCGTAGCGATCGCTCACGATGTGCAGGCGATCCG
Organism: Planctomycetota bacterium; assembly: GCA_029259675.1. GTDB lineage: Bacteria > Planctomycetota > UBA1135 > UBA1135 > JAJDES01. Next base: position 14,299 of record JAJDES010000579.1, on the reverse strand, counting down.
CCTCATCCGCAGCGATGCGCGGACACCAATCGTCAAAGTTGTCGTTTGTAATGCGCAGGGCCGGGGACCAACCCGCTTGCGTGCGCGTGCACGCGAAGAGCTCCAAGCTACTCGCGCTTTGCGCGCTGAAGACCAGACCGGCCGAGCCCGAAGAGAGGGAGCAAAGTTGGGGCAGCAGAACTCCCTCCAAGTTTTCGGCCGGTTGCTCGAGGGCTCCGGCGCGCAATTGCTTGCCGTCCCACTCCAGCTTGCTGGCGACCAATTTGCGTTGCATTGCCGGTCCGCTTTCCCAAACACACAGTGCTCCGCCGGGAACCGGCGCAATGGCAGGTGCGGCCGGCAGGGAATCGGCCGGGGCCAAAGCAATGGGGAGGGCCAGGCGCTCACCGGCTTTCCAAACGGCGGCCACAAGTTCGGGAGCGGCGCCCGAAGCTGGGGCCCGAATCCAGGTCACCCACAACAACCCCTCGGCATCTTCTGCGGCAGCCGGTTCCAGGGCACTTGCATCCGAACCGGTGAGTCGCGGCGACCCGCCGCCGCCAGCGTCCCCGTCCGTTTCGCCGGGGCGATCGGAGCTTCCCGGGTTTTTTGCTGAGCCGGGTTGCCCGCAACCCTCTTGCGCAACGGCCAGGGTCAAAAGTGCGAGCCCGGCCAAGGCCAAGGCGAGGCGTGGACGTTGGGTCACGGTGGGATTGGACATGGGGGCCCGCGGGCAAGGGGAGCATACGTGGGCTGCGGGCCCCTGTGAACGCGAAGCGGCCCGGTCGTGGGCCGCCTGGGGCTCAGCGGACGAGCTGACCCCGCTTGAGGTCGAGACCCGCACTTGGAGCTTCGCCTCGGGAGCGGCGGCCGTATAGATTCACGCCATGAAGTTTCACTGGAAGGTATTGCTGTGGATGCTCGCCGGAGTCCTCGTGGGTGTGGGCATGCAATTCGGGTTGGAGGGCCGGGCGACAATCGGGGCCGGGCTGACTCCGGTGGAGGGCGGCCTCCAAATCGAATCCCTGGGCGGGCCGAGTGCCAATTCCAAGGGCCTGGAGAAGGGCGACGTGATCCGGGCCGTGATCCTCGATCGCGGGGGAGAGGAGCAGCAAGAACTCGAACCGCGCAGCGTGGAAGAGTTCGCCCAGGCCATCGACCAAGTCGGCAACGGGGCGGTCGTGTGGGTGCGAACGGGTGGGCCGGAACCGGTCTCGATCAACTTGGAGCTCGATCCGGGGTCGCGTCGCGCGCAATGGATCGCGCCCTTCGAATTCTTGGCCGACATCTTCATGGCGCTGTTGAAGATGCTGATCGTGCCGATCGTCTTGACTTCCATTATCAACGGCGTGGCCAGCGTGGGGGAGTTGAAGGACTTGCGCCGCATGGGCCTCAAGACCTTTGCCTACTACGTTTCAACCAGTTTGTTGGCCGTCGTCTTGGGTCAAGTTCTGGTGAACATGATTCAACCGGGCAAGGGTGCACGCTTGGGATTGTCCGCTGTCGAAGCGGATACCTTCGCCTCCGATCACAGTTTTTGGGGCGTGCTCAAGCGCATGATCCCGGACAACATCTTTCAGTCATTTGGCCAAAACGGACAAATGCTGCAGGTGATCTTCTTCGCGCTTTTGTTCGGCTACTTCATCACTCAATCGGCCTCTCCCCACAGGGAGCGCATGCGCGATTTTTTCGTCAGCGCCTTTGAAGTGATGCTGCGCATGGCCCAGGGCGTGCTGTCGCTGCTGCCCTACGGTGTGTTTTGCTTGATGGTGCGCGTCGTTGCCAAAACCGGATTGGCCGCCTTCGAGCCGCTGTTTCTCTACATGCTCACGGTCACGGCGGCGCTGCTGCTGCACTCCTGCGTCACGCTGCCCATCGTCCTGCGCGTTTTCGGCAGACTCTCACCCGTGCGCTGGTTCAAGGCCATGTCGCCGGCCCTGATGACGGCCTTCTCGACCAGCTCCTCATCCATGACCCTGCCGGTAACCATGGAAACGGTGGAGCACCGCGGGCGCGTCAGCAACAAAGTCACCTCGTTCACGCTGCCGCTTGGGGCGACGATCAACATGGACGGCACCGCGCTCTACGAGTGCATCGGAGTCATCTTTCTGGCCCAGTATTATCAATCACTGGGAGCCTTCGAGCTGACCCTGGGAGTCCAAGCCATCGTGGTCCTGATGGCCTTGCTGGCCAGCATCGGCGCAGCCGGCATTCCCTCGGCGGGCCTGGTGATGATGCTCACGATTCTTTCGACCCTCGGACTTCCGATCGAGGGTGCGGCCCTACTCCTGGCGGTCGACCGGCCGCTCGACATGCTGCGCACGGTGGTCAACATTTGGTCCGACAGTTGTGGGGCCGCGGTCATCGCCCGCAGTGAAGGCGAGGAGGGGCCGACCCTGGCTGGGGCGCCCGCCGGCGGATGACGGGCCGCAATTCATCTGTCCGCCCGCTGTGGACCACGGCGGAGTTCGCCTGGCCGCTATCCCTCTTGAGCGGCTTTTTGGGCGTCTGCATCGGAGTCGAGTTGGGCCTGCCCGGCCTCGGCCCCCTGCTGGCCGCTTTTTGCTTTGCACCTATATATGTGCGCATGCTGAGCGACCAGCGCCTGTGGCTCGCCGCCGTGCTCTTGCTGGGGTGGGGGCTGGCCCTGGCGGCCGGTGCCTCCGGTGCGGTTTTGGAGTGGGGCTTCGACAAAACCAGCTTCGCCATTCCCGGCTCCGCGGCCTTCACCCAGCACGCCTTCGGCGACTGGATCGGAGGCAGCCCGCCCGCCGGCCTAGCCCCCCGGCTGTTTGTCAGCTTGGCTTTGATGGCCCTCTTCGCCGCCAGCTCCAAACGCAGCTTGGGCCTACTCAGTTTGCTCGGACTCGGCTACTGGGCCGCACTCCTGGGCGTCGGGGCGGGCTGGTTTGTGGAAGAAGCGCTGACCCCGCGCATGCACGCGGCCCAGGCGGCCCTGCCGCCGCACCATTTCCTGGCCTGGTTGGGATTGGCTGCGCTGACCTCGGCCCTGGCCGTGAGTTCCAAGCTGAACACCCGGGCCGCTATGGAAACGTCCGCTGCGGATCGACCCGCTGATGAGCGAGCTCAACAACTGGCGAGCGCCCAAGCCGATCATCAAAACCTGCTGGGCTGGCGCAGGAAATTGCTGGTCGCCGGAGTGTTCCTGGCCCTGGTCGGTCTGTGCCTCGAACCGCTGTTGGGGCCCAGCTGGGGGCGGGCCCTGGCCTCGGAAATGCAAGCGATTCGACCCTGAAGCCAACCGAAGGCCCGCCGTTCGAGACTGTGCTTTTGCTTTGCAGGCGCTAGAATCGCGGCTTGTGCCAGCGGGGCCGTCGCCTCGCCGCAACCACCCTTTCACACGCCAAGCCAGCTCGGGAAGAAAACCCCGGCAAGCATCGGCCGGCGTGCCCGACTGTTCAGAATGCCCGGCCATTGCCCGGCAACGCGGGAAGAGTCCATGACGCAATCTCTACTTACAGAACGCATTACTCGTCTATTGGCCTTCATGCTCCGTCATGAGCCCGAGCAATTCGATATCGAAGTCGACGCATTTGGTTTCGCCGATGTGGAAGACGTCCTCGACGCCCTAAGCGAGCGTTTGGACATGGATATCGACAACGACGGCTTGAACGAAGCCATCGAAGCCGGTGATAGACAGCGCTATGAAATCCAAGGCGATCGCATTCGCGCGCTTTACGGCCACTCGATCCCGGTTGAGCCCGGCGAACCGAGTCAGCCGCCCCAAACCCTCTACGTCGGTCTCTCCCTGCGCGATGCCGAGCGCGCCGCCAAATACGGCTTGCGCGGCGGACGTAGGCGCTTCCTGCACCTGGCTCTGACCGAGGAAGACGCGCGTGAAACGGGTCGACGGGCAGCAGAGGAATACTGCGTCATCACCGTCCACGCCCTGGACGCATGGGAAGACGGAGTCAATTTCTTTGACCGCAAGTCGCTTTTTTTGGCCGAGGAAATCCCGACCGAACTGCTCGACGTGAGCGAAACCTACGACGACGGACAACCGCCCATGCGCGGCGGCGGACGCTCTCGCGGTGACAATCGCGGCGGCTCACGTCAGGGCGGATCGCGCGGTGGCGGACGCTCGCGAGGTCGCGATGACAATCGGTCCGAGCGATCGGAACGACCCGAGCGCGACAGAGATGATCGCGGCAGGGATGATCGCGGCAGGGATGATCGCGGTCGCGGCAGCAGTCGCAGCACCACCAGCAAAGAAGTGCTGGAACGCGCATCATCGGGTGAGTCGCGCAGCAGCGAAGGACGCGACGGCAATCGCGGTGGCGGCGGGCGACCCGAGCGGCAATCGCGCGGACGTTCACGCGACGGAGAAGATCGCGGTGGCGATCGCTCGCGCAGCGGCGGCAACGACCGCGGAGGCAATGATCGCAGTCGCGGGCGGGATGCTGCGGAAGCACCCCGTCGCAATCGCGAAGAAACTCCCCGGACGGCGGCGCCGGTTGCGACCAAGCCCGCGCCCAAGAAAGAGCCCGCTGCACCCTCGCCGGGCTTTGGCCTGGGAATCTTTGAAGAGGAAGCCAAGGCGGTCAAGCCGCGCAAGCCCAAGGCACCCAAGCCGGCCAAAATTGAGCCGGAGAGCAAGCCCGCCGAGCCCAAAGCAGAGCCGGCACCGCCCAGCGACAACTTCGGCTCGGGTATCTAAAGCACCAGGCGTTTGGTGGAGACTGCGGGCCGGTTGATTGCGGCCGGCGAAATCTTCACTGCAATTCACAAGCTCGTCGACCCCATGGGCGGCGAGCTTGTTTGCTATCCAACGGGGCCGCGGGGCGCGAGCCCGCGCGCGGGGCGTTGCGAATATCGCGGATCCCGGGCCACAGCTTGCGGTTCAATCGACAGACGGGGGACTGGTTGCAGGCTGACGTGGAAACAGCCTTCGCTCGGGAGCTTTCAAAGGGCAGACTTGTGCAGCGCTCTGCGCGCAGCACCCATGCACTCCCTACCGATACTTGACGATTTGCCGGCGGGCTTTTTCGTGGAAGAAAGCCCCAAGGGCATCTTGGCTCTGCACGTTGACGTGGCGCGCGCCATGCACGAGGCCGGCTTGGGGCCCGAACACGATGGGCCGATGGAGCTCAGCGACCTTGCCGGTCGCCGGCCTTTGATGCAGCTGGAAGTCGCCGGCGAACGCTATGTCGTGCGCCGCTTTCGCCGCGGCGGACTGTTTCGTTGGCTCATGCCCGAAGTCTTTCGATCCGCCGAACGCCCCTTCCGCGAATTGATGCTCTCCGATGCGCTGGCGCGCTGCGGCATTCCCACACCGCAAGTTGTGGGAGCGCGCGCACTCGTTAGACCCGGAGGCTGGTCTTTAGAGGTCATTAGTCGTCGCGTTGACGGCGCGATCGATTTGGGCTTGGTCATGGCCAAAATGGGCAAGGGGGAAATCGCTCCGGCGGCGCGAGCCAGAATCTTCCATTCGGTCGGCGGATTGGTCAGGCGTTTGCACGCGGTGGGCTTTCTGCATTCAGACCTGACGCCGCGCAATATTTTGATCAGGCGCGAGGCCATGACCAGCGCCGTGCCCGAGCCATGGGTATTGGATCTCGACGGTTCCGTCTTTGCGGAAAACATGACCGTCAACGAGCGCCGCAGAAATTTGCGTCGACTCTACCGCTGGGCGAGCCGTCGCTCCCCGGCCCAGGGGATCAAGCTTTCCCTGGCTGATCAAGCGCACTTCATGCGCGGCTACGACCCCGAGGGCAACCACTGGCGCGATGATTGGCGCGCCATCAATCGCCGCCATCAAATGGGCAAATCTGTCCACATGCTGGGCTGGTTCATGGAAAGCCTCCTGGGCAGCGGCCCCGAAAAACGCGACGGAAGCACACCCGGCGGTCTCCCCGCTTGATTCCAGTCCCTGGGGGTCGGAATTGAATCTTGGCCGGTTTCGAACAGGTACGTCCTGATCTAGGCTTGGCCCTGTGCTCCTCGCAACCGACCTTTCGCGCGGGGGGCAAATGATCTTGCGAATAAACCAAAGACGGACCGTTCAAGGTCTTTCAGTCGGAAGCGGGAGATGTGCTTGCGCCATGAACAAAGCTACTTGCTTGTTGTTGATTGCTCTCTTGTTGAATTCGACGGTGAGCGCCCAATGCGAAGAGACCGTTTTGGGTCCACATGATGCCTACAACCAAGCGTGGGAATCTGCAGCGATATGCGGAGATCAAGCTGTTTACGCTAGGGGGGGCTTTGCAAGGGGCTTTAGTAGCGACGTCTGGAGCATCGCCTATGTCTACTGCTATTGGGATGGAGGGACTGCGGGAGACGAGAGTGATGATCGCTGGATGTTGCAAGACACTCTGTACGATCCGAACGGGCCCGATACGCCAGGTTGGAATGAGGAGGATTTGTTTGGCGACGAATCTGCGATTGAGGATGACTTGTTGCTCATCTCCGCTTCAGGATACTTGGAGTCAGGCAGCATCTTTTCCTATGCCAAGGACGACCAGGGAACGCAGGATGAGCTTGACGACAAATGGATTCTCCGCGAGGAGCTAGCTCCTCGAGGCCCGGTTGGAAACTTGGGTATGGGGAACTCGCTTAGCTTGAAGGATGGTCTGCTTGCAATCGGAAGCAGGGGCGGCACGACTCCGTCCGATATTCAAAGCGGCGCGGTGACCATTTTTCAACGGGAACGGCATGGAACAACCACGCCCCTCGATGACACATGGGAGACCTTGTTCGAGGTTTACCCGCCCCATCCACAGGATCGCGCACACTTTGGTACCAGCGTGTCCATTGACGGTGACTTGCTCTTGGTGGGCTCCAATTCAAACCAACCCTATGTCTATCGGCGTGTAACGGAAGCCGGAGTTTCCGGGCAGGTGAAGGATCGTTGGGAATTCGAGGCAGAGCTCGTTCCGGACTCGCCTAGCGAAGAATCACACTATTGGCAGTCCGTGGCAATCGATGGTGAGTGGGCTGTCTTTGGGGCCTATTACGATGAAGACTTCGGTCCGGAGGCGGGCGCAGCCTACGTTTTCAAGCGCACGTCCCAGGGAACTTGGAATCAATGGGAGAAGTTGATTCCGCGCATGTCTTTACCCAACGACAAGGTCGGTTTGTCGGTGAGCATTGAGGGCAGCACAATCGTGTTGGGGGCACCCGGTGTGCTCGAACGCGGTGGTGAAGACTTCTTGGGCACTCCATGGTTTAGTGGACCCGCCTTCAAGAATGCCGGTGCAGCCTACGTGTACCAGCTTGATGAGGGGTCTGAGCGTTGGGTTGAGAAGTTCAAGTTGTCGCCCAATAACAGCGGCAATTTCAACTTGGGTGCGAATGTCATCTTGGACCCCGAGCGAATTGTGGTCACGGGTGAAAGGCTTGCGGGTGAGGGGCGCACTTGGATTTATCGACGCGACCAAGATTTTTGTGCGAGCCCCGGCGCCATCTCGCTCGCCGCGGGTGGAACGCAAGAACTCAACTTCAATGCTGGGCAGGAGCAAGGTGAAAAGGCGTACCTCATACTCGGCAGCATGACGGGCACGACCCCAGGCATGCCGCTGCCGGGAGGGCTAACCCTTCCACTCGTCCCAGATGCTTACTACCAATTGACAAAGCAAGCGGGCAGCGGCCCCTTGGTTGACTTCACTCGAAAACTGCGAGGATGGGGCGCAGCCCGCGCCAGCTTGACGATTCCACCGCTCTCCGAGCCGGCGCTTGCGGGCTTGACGCTCTATCACGCCGCCGTCGTCGGCGACGATTTGAGTCAGGCCACTCTTGTTTCAAATCCCGTCAGTCTGCAATTGCGACCGTAGCAAAAGTTAGTAGCTAAGCCCGACCACCATGAAGGAAATCGCCTGCTTGATCACAGCATTGTTCTTGTTGCACGCTCCAGTGAGCGCTCAATGTGAAGAGAATGTCTTTCCGCAGAACCATCTCAGCAATCAAAGGTGGGGTTCTGTAGATATTTGCGGTGATCTCGCCGTATTTACGACAGGTGGATTCGCGCGCGGGTTTACCGGCGATGTCTGGGCCCGGGCCGAAGTTCATTGCTTCCATGATGGGGGCACGCCAGGAGATGAAAGTGACGATCGTTGGGTTGAGCAGGATTTGATACTTGATCCGAACGGACCAGATACGCCGGGATGGAATGAGGAGGATTTATTTGGGGCAGATGCGGCGCTTGAAGATGACATGCTTTTGATCGCTGCATCGGGCTACCTCGAATCGGGAAATGTCTTTTCTTACGCGAGGGATGACCAAGGCACGCCAGATGCTTTGGACGACAAGTGGATCCTGCTAGAAGAATTGCATCCCATTGGGCCAGATGGAACTACCACCGCAGCAGATTCCCTCAGCTTGAAAGCGGGTTTGCTCGCGGTCGGAAACACCGGCGGCATCAATCCAGACAATGTGAAATCCGGCTCCGTTACCATTTTTCAACGTGAGCGCTTTGGCACGGCAACCCCTCTGGATGACGCCTGGATCGCGCTCTTCGAAGTCTACCCGCCCAATCCGGAGGTGATTGAAGCCTTTGGTGAGAGTGTCGCGATTGACGGCGATTACCTAATTGTTGGCACGCGAAAGAATCGTGCCTATGTTTTTGAGCGTGAAGCAAGTGGCGAGTCTGCGGGTCAAGCGACGGATCGCTGGGTTTTTCGTTCAGAGCTTGTTTCGAAGCGAACGACAGAGGCGAGCAGCTTCGGACAGAATGTGGCTCTCAGTGGTGATACAGCGGTCGTCGGTGCATATAGAGATGATATCGCCGGTGCCGATTCGGGCGCCGTTTACGTTTTTCGTAGGTCATTGAGTGGCGAATGGAGCGAAGAGGCGCTGCTCGTTCCGCGTGATTCTCGGCCCTATGACAATGTGGGACAAGCTATAGATATCGACGGCAACACGATTGTATTTGGGGCTCCTGGAGATGATGAAAGAGAAGGGCCCGGAGACGTCGGTGTGCCATTTTCCAGCGGCAATCCCAATGGTGATGTCGGTGCCGTCTACGCGTTCACTTTTGAGCCAGTTTCGAATCTTTGGGAGGAACAATTCAAATTGGGGCCGACGCCGCGTGAGAACGTTTACTTTGGCGAAAGGCTGGCCATAGATTCGGATCGAATCTATTGCTCCGGGCTTGGGGTTTACACAGGGGGGCTGTCTTGGATGTTTCGAAGAGATAGAAGCCTTTGCGCCAACACGCACACAGTCTCGGTTCAAAAGGGAGGACGGCAGGAATTCAATTTCAATGTCGGGCTGGAGAACGCCGGTCGTTCCTACATCATTCTTGGAAGCATGTCAGGTACCACACCCGGGATGCTCTTGCCCGGTGGGCTGAGTCTTGCGCTTGCTCCCGATGCTTACTTTCAAAAAACTAAGAATCCTGACGAGCGGCTATTTGAGGGGTTTGCAGGCCAGTTGTCATCCCACGGGGCAATGTGTGCGAGCTTGACAGTACCGCAGCTGTCCGACCCGGGGCTTGCAGGCCTGACTCTCCATCACGTGGCCATTGTTGGTAACGGACTAAACGAAGCCGTCTTTGTGTCGAATCCTGTTAGCTTGCACTTGCGGCCGTGAGCGGGGACGCGATGAACTGATCCATAACTTCGGTTTCTTGTGGGGGTAGCAATCAAAGAATCAGGAGACAAGGCAATGGGGGCGGGCACGCGATGGATCTTCGGGTTGCTAATCGCGTTCGGAGGTCTCGCCGTTGCGATCTACGCAAGCATGAGCCTCTCGGATGTCCTGCATGGATTCTTTCGGGATCCGGAGTCGGAAGTCGTCACAAGAGAAGGGGCAAGTGTGTTGCTCTTCGACGATTCGTTACATCCGATTGAGGGCGCGTCCATTCAGATTTCAAACGGAATTCGCGAGGCTCGATTGATGACAGACGGGCATGGGCAAACTCCCTGGATGGAGATGGGATCTGATTTTGATGTTCAGCTAATTGTGAACGATTCTGTGGTCGCGGATGGCTTCGGTCTCGGGTTCAGTTGTGAAATTGAGGCTGGGGACATCAATACATTGGGTTACTTTGCTCACTTTTGGCGGATTGCAGTCACTCAACCAACTGCCCGCAAGGTGACAATCAAGAGTGACCCTGCGAGTTTTCAAAATCTGTTCCCTGCTGAACTTGCGTTTCCTCATTGGCGAGTTGGTGTCCCTTCAGGTGGCGAGCTTGACTTCAATCTGCACATGGCTCCCTTGATGGACGATGAGGCCATTGCGGGCTACCTTGCTTACCGAGGACGAGTTCAAGTCGAAGAGCGCTATATCAAGGGGCTCGCGCTGGTTGTGCCCAATGTGGATCTTGGTGAAGCAGGAATTGTCATTGGAATCGATTTGCTCGATCCGGCGATCGAAGCTGTCGCGGTGGATTCATTTCAATTCCCGACAAGTTTTGGAAAGGCGAATGCTCCAAGCGCAGCCAGTTTCGAGTGCAGGCTCCTCTTTGTTGATGCAGGCGTGGTTTATGTACGTTTGTCGGGATTTGTTCCCGCTGGGCACTTAGGACTCTTTGCCCGCAGCGACTCTGCCGACAAGGCGGGGATGCGGTGGATTGCGGATGTGCCGCAGCAGGCCGAAGACAGTCCGAATTCCGGTGACTTGCCTTCCAAGTCCAAGGTCACCAGTAGTGATGTCACTAACAGTAATTCTGAGAAGTTCGACTCCCAATCTGAACTGCGTGAGTTTGAGCATGTGACAAGCGCGGAGCTCTTCGACCAAGACGGTGAAGTCGTCGAGTGCTGCAATCCCGAGCTACCGGAAATTCTCGACTCTTGGGGCAGCACAGCAAAGGTTCCGAGCTTCTTAGTGGGGGCCGATCGTGCGACTGTAATCCGAGAAGAACGATTTACTGTTAAAGCCAGCACTCCGATTTACTGTCGAGCTATCAAACAAAATGAATCGACCGTCCATAAGCTGAGCGAGAAGTTTAAGTTGATTTACGCGGTCGCCGGCGAATTCGACCTCATGCAGGAGCCAATACGATCAAGAAGTGGATTCGTTTACGGCTTTGAGGGGTCTCACTGGCAAAGCAATACGTTTCATGGCAACGGTGTTCAAGAAATTTGTACGCGAGATTATGTCGTTTTCAGAAACCGAGTTTTTGTGTCATCATTGCGTGTAAATACAATGGCGCCGGCTGACAACGAATTCGGAATCGATCTTGAGTTTGGTCAGGGCGAGATAGAGATCGGTTCGATTTCGAGCAAGATCCGGCGCCGAAGCGGCATTTGTCAATTGCGCTGACTGCCCATGCACAGCGAATGTATAGCAAGCCCAAAAGCAGGCGATTCCTTGGATTGTTGAGTCACACCGGAGCTGCAAGCAAAGGAGCGTTGGTCATTTGGGCGATACCGCAGCGTTCTATGGTCTGAACTCTTGCGCATTGGTGCTTGGCACTCCTACTTGATGAATCTATGGATAACGAGGCGCGTAAACCTGTTAGTGAAAACGCAATTCTGCCGCCGTGGGCGGGGATAAGCCTTTTTGCTTTGGCGCTTGGGGTGATTTTGTCTTTCGCTTTCTATTTTCTTCGCCACAACTTCGGGTTCTTTGAAGATCGGCGCGGGTGGCCGGGTGGCGATAACTCACCGCAATCTTTCAGCTGGCGTTTTGGCTTTGTGGAAGCGGATGGAGATCTTGATGGAGATGGGATGAACGATGTCCTTGTTGCCGCTGGCAAAACCTTTGCATCCGATCCAAATCACAACACATCGACCGTTGCAGCTTTCTCTGGTGCTAGCGGAACTTTGATGTGGTCCAAGCGCAACCCCAGGTTAGCGCTCGGTGCCGGTGGAGTTGCTTTTTTGGGCAATCAAAGTAGAGATGGCGCCGCGAGCATAGTGGTTGGCTCCATGCGCCAGTCGGACACTTGGACTCCGCGCGTCACGCTACACACCAGTCTTTGGTCTGCCTCTGACGGCAAAGAGCTTTGGAGCCGCGAGGATCGCCGCAATTCCTTCGATGATGATTGGGAAGTCGTACGGCCTTTGGTTGCTGTCTTGCCCGCCAGCGAACAGCATGCAGAGCCGCTTTTGATTACTGCCGATGTCAGGGACAAGTCTCGATCGTACTTTTACAACGCCGTCGCTGTGCGTGATCCCGCAAACGGCGAAGTGTTGCGCTGGATCGCTTCGCCTCACCTGGAGAGTTCCTATGCATCGAGCGGGATTGAATCCGGCAGCGAAGAATTCAAGCTTATCGATGTTCTGGGAAAGCTACTGTCCGTGGACCATCAAGTTGCCGAGGTGATTCCCATTCCATCAGACCAGTTGGAGTATCGTACTCTCCACCGTTTTCGCAACCGCTGGCCAGATCCGAATCGTCCGAGAGGTGGAGCCACGGCCTGGTTCGCCGTGGGGGATCTGGATCGCAACGGTTTGCCCGAACTCGTTTCAACGGCGTTTACTGTTGCGCCGGGTGGTGGCCAAGGCGCGTGGGACGATGGGCTCGGTGTGGCCAAACTTTGGGAACTGAGCGGGGAGGGGGTCGTGTTCAAGAACGAATTGGTAAATTGGACAGGCCTAGGCAATGGACCGCGCTTCTGCTTGGCCGTCCCGCATCCAAATAGTGACGAGCAGCTGGCCCTGGCTCTCGGCTACTTGCGAGCGATCACTTTGGTTTCCAGCCGAAGTGGCCATGAGCTGGATACGATCGAAACAACCGGCGACATGCGCTTTTACGGTGCGAAACTAATTGAAGAATTCGGTCCCGATCGCATCGGTGGCTTGGCAGTTGTCGCATCGAGCGGCGATAGGCATTCGCTGCTCTTGTATTCGCTATCACCATTCCGTGGCCAGCCGGTAGTGGAGCTTCCGCTGCCACTGGACTGAAGTGATTGCCGTTTGCAAACGTGGCCCAAGCAACTGACTTCGCGGACGCGCAACTAGGTTGAATGACGCGTTTCTTGGCGCCCCTAGGCATGCGGCTCGTAGTCTTCGAATTCCGGTGGTTGCGCGGGGATGAACTGATGCACCAGGTAGGCGAGGATCCACAGGCAAGAGCTAATGCCGTGCACCCAGGCCCAGATGTTGCGCCAGTCGGCATCCACGGCGACTTGAATTAGATAGCCCGACACGATCATCGGGAAGAGCGTGATCATTAGGGCAAGGCCCGTTTTGCGGCGCAGGGGAAAACCCATGCGCATGCGCATCCAAGCGTGCATGGGCCAGGCCATTCCGCTGACGAAAATGAGCAGCGGCGCCAGCAGCAAGTGCGCGTGTTGCAAAGCGGGTTGCGCCGGATGACCCACGATGGAAAACGGATCTTCCGGCACTGCGAAGTAGCGCATCCAGCCGTAGACCAGTCCCGTGCCACCAACCAGCAAGTTGGCTATGTGGTGCAGCCAAGCTTCGAAGCGCGTCACCGCAGGCCCCCGACTTTGGCGCTAATGGGTGCCGTTGTGTGGAAGTGGGGGGCTTGCATGGTCGTACCCGGTTTTGCGGGGAATTGCCGGCTCGGGGGCGAATTTTCCGTACGTGGCCGGGGAGCAACTGGGGGCGCAGAGTTTAGTCCCGAAGCCCGAACGTGTCAGTCCCAGTTCTGAAGGGTGCCGCCGGTGGGGGGCAGCAGATTCTCTGCGATGATCAATTTGTGCAGCCCGAGCACGCGGCGCACGGCTGAAGTCGTTGCGACGGCGGTCAGGGTGGCGCCGGCGACGCCGCGGATGTCGCGCTTGAGGCGCAATTCGTCGTTGAGCTGCTTTTTCAGGAATTGCGCGTACCACATGGCGCGCGGTATGTACTCCTGGGGTTCGGCAAACGAACACAGCTCGAGGCGTTTTACGCGTTGTTCGAGATCGACTGCGATCAACATCGTTTCGCGCAGGGTGCGGACGCCGTGTGTGTCGAAGTAGGCGTAGCCGATGGGAGCTGCGTTCTCCGGACTGTCCTCAGGGAAAGCGACGTATACGTAGGCGATGGCCTTTTCGAGTTTCTCACCCGAATGCTTCTCGGCGGCTTCCTTTTGCTTTTTGGTCAAGAACAGCGTGTGGCGTTTCACGCGAGACTTGGGGAAGGCCAAGGCCAATGCTTCCTTGGTCGTCAGGAAAACCTTGCCCTGTCCCAGAGGCGCCGGCTTGGCAGCGCTCGGAGTAGCGGGGATTGGTTGAGCAAGGTCACTGCTCGGCAGCATCAGGGACAGCACGATCGTAGCCAGGAGAGAATGGCGCGCGCGCTGCGAGGATAAGTTTTTCATGATCACGAAGTCCTGTCGGCCGGCCCGTTGCTAGCTGCTTGGAAACGGGAAGTGCGCAGGAAGCCTACCTCTTACTGCGCAACAAGAAATACCGCAAGTAAGAGCCCGAGGTGGGGGTTAATGCTACTTGGTTTTTTAGTTGGTAGTTTGT
>JAJDES010000578.1 GCA_029259675.1 Planctomycetota bacterium | reverse complement strand
CCCTGGTTTCCGACGACAACCACGGCGGGGAGGGTGTTTCGATGAATCACAACACGACCACCAATGTCCTCTTTTCCGATGGAACCGTGCAGACCTACGAGTTGAAACTCTTGCGCGATCAAGATCTTCTGGGTCCCGAAGAGGAGTTGGCGGTGGGGCCCGATTCGACGGTGGAGGAATTGCGCAAACTTAGTTTGGACTAGGGTTTTCGCATCAGCCGGCGAGCGGTTTGTGCGGCTGTGTAGATCGCAGTGGATGCTCCTCCGCCGTTTGAACAGGGCGCCCAGGCAATCGAGCCCGTGCCCTCCGGCCCTGAAGATTTTTCGTTGAGCGCGGCCATGTCCCGGGGCCTCGCTCGCGCTCGGGACCCGGATGCCAAGCTGAGTAGCCGCTGTGGATGGCGTTTCCTGCGGGCAGGGCTTAGGGTGCCCGCCTCCAGCGATCGATGATTGGGACCCCAGCGTCCGTACCCATGCAAGCCCCCGCCCTGATCCGAGCCCTGCGTCCCCATCAATGGTCGAAGAACGTCTTCGTTCTGGCCGCCTTGGGCTTTGCCGCGGGGGACAAGCTGCGCAGCGGTGGGGCGGTGGGGTTCGAGGAGGCGCTGAATACGATTTGGGCCTTTTTCGCCTTCTCATTGGGCTCAAGCGCCATTTATCTCTTCAACGACATCCTCGATGTCGAGAGCGATCGGGCCCACCCCGAAAAGTGCAGGCGGCCGATCGCAGCCGGCGAGTTGTCGATCCCGAGCGCCTATGTGGCCTCGGTTGTGTGCGCCGTGGTTGCCTTGACCTTGTCGCTATTGGCGAATGACGGCGGGCCCGACGTCTTCTATGTGGTCGGCGGCTACATGGTCATGAACTTGGCCTACAGCCTGAAGCTCAAGCGCATGGTGCTGCTCGATGTCTTTTGCATCGCCACCGGCTTCCTCTTGCGAGTCGAAGCGGGCGGGCTGGCATCGGGAACCGAAATCTCCCACTGGCTACTCCTGTGCACGCTCTTCTTGGCGCTCTTCCTGGGCTTCGCTAAGCGGCGCGCGGAGATTGCGCTCTTGGGTGACGAGAAGGGCAACCACCGCGCCATCCTTGAGAAGTACACGGTGGGTTTCCTCGATCAAATGATGTCCGTGCTCTCCGCCTGCACGATCATTTGCTACACGATGTACACGGTGGATCCGGACACCATGGCCAAGCTGGGTGAGGACAATCACATGCTGTGGTCCGTGCCCTTCGTCGTTTTCGGCGTCACGCGCTACATGTATATGGTGGCCAAGGATCGCGCCGGCGGCAGTCCCACAAAAATGTTCCTGGGCAGCGACCCGCTGTTTCTGTTGAACAGTTTGGCTTGGTTGGCTGTTGTGGTTTCAGTTGTGGCGTTCGGTTTCTAGATCGCGCCGCACAGCCGCATTTGCGCCGGAGTGACCGAAGTAAATGGTGCAGAGGGCGGCGCCGCGCCCAGTGGGTCACGGCCCTTCCAGTATGCGTGGCAAGACTGCGCGCAGCTCTGCGAGTCGATCGGCGCGCCCCGTCAGCAATGCGGTTGAGTTTTGTATCGCCGGCGCCGCTGCGTTCGCCCGTTGCCACTCCAAGAGCAATTCACGCGCAGCGCTGTTCCCGCGTTCGCTTGCGCGTTGCAAGCATTGTTCAAGGACCCACATGGTGCTGGTGCCGTCCACGCGCGGGGAATCTGCGAAGCTGAGCAGTGCCGCGCTGGCCGCTTTGAAATCGCCGCACAAAGCGAGTGCTTCGCTGGCCGCCTGCTGCAAAACCTCCGGCTCGTCGCTTTGCATGAGTTTGCGCAAGAAGGCTTGCGAGGATTCCAATCCGAGCGCGCCCAGGGCTTGGGTGCCGGCCACGCGCAATTCGAGCCCGGGCCCCGCTTGGGCCGCTTGTTCGAGTTTGGACTGGGCGGGGGGCCAGGGCATGCGACCGAGGGCCAGTGCTGCTTGGGGCGCCGTGCTGAAATCATTCAATGCCGTCAATAGTTGAGGGACGGCGGCCTTGGCGTGCAAACCCATGGCGGCCAGGCAGCGCGCGGCTTCGGTGCGCAGGGTCGAACTCTCATCGCCCAATGCTTGGGCCAAGGCGGGTGTGGCGGCCGGTCCAAGGTTGGCGAGTGCGAAGGCGGATTCCTGCGCGGCTACTTTTTCTGGTCGCCGCAGGCGTTCGATGTCGTTCCAGACTTCATGGCGAAAGCGCAGATCGGTGGGAGTGCTTCCATCGAGCTCTGGGGCGCTGAAGTTCGCGTTTTGGGCCTCTTCCAATTCGAGCCAGTCGGCATTGAGTTGCCCGGCTCGCACGAGAAGTGCTTGCCTCCGGTCGGCACCGGAGCCATCGGCGGGCACTTGTTTGCCCGCCCAGCCGAACTGCTCGCAAATCTCTTCCACAAGCGGCTGGGCGATGGCGGCCAGCGGACTTTGCGGATCCGTTTGCATCGCGTCGATCAGGATTTGGAGTCCGGAGCCGTTGCCGTGCATGGCCAGGGAGTGGGCCAGCCAAACTCGAACTTCGGGGTCTCTTTCGCGGAAGAGACTGCGCAGTAGGCCGGGCACGACCCAAGCTTGTTGCATCGTCGACAGCAACCGTGCGCAGCGACTGCGCTCCCAAGCGGTGCGCGCCTCGGCGCAGCGAATGAGCAGGGCCCCCGCCGCTTGCGGAGTGTCCATCTCAGCTAGAAGGCTCAGCGTTTGCTCACGCACCGGAGCCGGCAGGTTGCTGTCGTTCAGGCAGAGGGCCAGGGTGGGGACCGCACGTGAACCCAGGTTCAGCAGTTCCGCGCGCGCCGGATCCTG
>JAJDES010000577.1 GCA_029259675.1 Planctomycetota bacterium | reverse complement strand
CAGAACTGGAAGGACGTTTGAGCCCGCGACCATGGCACCAAAGAGTGAATACTGTCCGTCGAGTTGAGTGACGGCGTCCAGGGTTATCACGAATTGCCCAGAGTTGTTGCGCTTGCCGGCCGATGGCGCAGCGCTGAGCAGTCCGGCCCGGTCGTGGGTTGTTTGGGGGCTGGTTTCCGCAGGCAAACGAAATCCTGAAGAGCCGCGGCCGTTACCGAGTGGGCAACCTCCCCGCGCAAGCAAGCCGGATTCAATGCGGTGAATTTGCAGACCGTCGTAATAGCCGAGCAAGGTTAAATAGAGAAGGCTGGCGACATGTCGTGGCGCGTTGTCGGGTAGCAACTTGAAAGTCATCTCGCCGCAGTTTGTGGCGATGCTCCAATAGTAGGTTCGCCCCCCGCGGAAGCTCAGCTCCGGTGGGCCCGGCGCCTTTGTCCGCCAACCGGTATCCGAGCGATCGAGCGAAAGCGACTTGATGTATGCGCGGCAGGCTTGGATGGCCGCGTCAGCTTCATTCCCCTCGACGCGTGAATTATCGGAGCGCTGCTGGGTTCCTCGCGACTGCGCGTTGTCGCTGCCAGGGTATTGGGCTTGGGACTCGCGACTGCAGCCGGTTAGCAGCAACGCGAAAAGGAACCAGTTGGATGCTGACATGGGGGAAGCGCTTCAGGCGAGGAAGATCCCTGTGCCGGGGCCCATGGGACGGTTCTCACTATTGCCGGAGGCGCCGATTCTCAGCGCCAATCAGAGCATAGCGCTCTCTGCGCAGCATCCTAGGAGTCTGCCGATCGCTTGGGTTGACGCCAGCACGGACCCACTTACGATGAAAGTCGCTGGATGGGCTTCTATCGAAGCCTTGATCCCTCTTTCACAAGAACATGAAACGCGTTCCTGCTTAGGAACAGACTGGATCGGCCCATGGATAGTCGTGTACGAAGCTCATTCTCAGTGGGATTGTTGGCACCCCTTGTAGCGGCGAGCTTGGCCTTGATGGCCGCGCCGAGCAGTGCTCAATGTCCGAATGTGACAGAGCAAACATTTACGGGCGGCGGCACGGTTGCTTGCCCTTGCTTTGTTTCCGGAGAGGAAATCGCGGGGGTCTTCAACAACATTCCCGCGGTCGACTATCCGATTGAAATTCTCAAGATCCAGATCGGCTGGGGCTCGGTCTTCGGAGGCAATCCGGACACTTTGGAAGACTCTCTGCACATCTACTCAACCGGTTTGCCGAATCCCGGCGCGCCTCAGTTTTCTGTCAGTGGTCCGGTGCTTACCGATGGTGCGATCAACGAATTTGATTTGGCACTCTTCCCGGGCAACAAAGTGCTGAACTCGGGCCCTTTCACGGTCTCGTTGCGTTTGCTCAACAACAGCGTGCTTTCGTCTCCCTCACCGGTTCATGACGGCAACGGATGCACTTCGGGAGTTTCCTTGATTAAAGCCGTGCCTGGCGGATGGCTCAATGCCTGCTCGGCGGGCATCACCGGCGACTGGGTGGTCGGCGTTGTTTACCGCAGCCTTGGTTGCAACAACAGCTTTTCAACCAGTACCTCGACTATCTCACTCGGTGCCGGCGGGCAACAGATCATGACGCTGGATGCCGGCGCTGCGAACGCGGGCAAGTTCTACTGGATCTTCGGTAGCGCCACCGGCACGTCGCCTGGTTTGGATTTTGGTGGTGGAATTGTCCTGCCGCTTAATTTTGACGCTTACTTCAACTTCACGCTGACCAAGCCCTTCGCCGGCATCTACAACAGCTTTGTCGGCCAGCTAAACATCCTCGGTGGTGGCTTGGCCGCATTGACCTTGCCGCCGGGAATCGACCCCAGTCTGGCGGGGCTCACGCTAGACCACGCCTACCTGGCCTCAACGGCATTGGGTGGCACCGTCGAGTTTGCGAGCAATCCGATTTCGGTCATGCTGACGCTCTAGCGCCCGAATTGAATCTGCGCAGATTTGCGGGCTGAATCCTTCGCCGCAAGTCGGGCACCCAAAGCCTCCGAGAGCCAAGTGCCTCGGGGGCTTTTTCTTTGTGCTGCGTAATTCGTATGACTTCCTAAAGCTTTGCGGCCCTGTTGAAATGAACCCATGAAGCCGGCAATCACTTTAGCCCTCGTGCTGTTCCCTCAACCGCTGCAGGCCCGTGCTGTTTGTCAGATCGCCCACAACGAAACATTTGCACGCGCGCCAGCGGCTTCGGATGAGGAGGGAACGTTGGCACAATTGGAATTGTGTCGAGTGGCGTTGGATTTCGGCGATGCCCAATTGATTGCATCCAACCTGTTGTTGCTCTCGTTTGATGCGCATCCCAAAGCGGCGGACTTTGCTCGCGAAATGCTTGGCTACCGGGCCTCTGGATATGACCGAAAAGTCGTCGAGCGTGAGATGGAGGCCGCCGGTGAGTCGGGCCGGAAACTCCTAAAGCTTCGCTTGGCCCGGCGCGAAGCAATGGTCCAAGCGCGCGCGGTGGAAGTTTTGGTCGCCAATGCAGAAAAGGGAACGGACAAGCTGTTGAGCAAGTTGCTCAACAAAGAAAAGAGTTGGGAGGATAAGCCTCTGTATGGCGCCGCACTTCTAAAAGGGCTCGGACGCTTGGGCCATGGGGGCGCGGACCGCTTGGCCGCTGAGGTTTACTTCGCGTACGAGGACACGGCGCTAATGCAGGCGGCCCTGTCCTACCTGAAGTCTGTGGGAACGAAGCGCTACAGAATAGTGGAGCAGCTTTGCGGCGAACTCGACGCGCCGGCGCCAGATGACCCCAATTCTCCGTCCAATCCACCAGCCGAGTATTGGGAAGAGCGCTGGAAGAAGTGGGAGTCGGTGCGGGCTGAAGTTAGCCAATGCCTGCATGTGTTAACCGGGCAGGTATTCCAATACGAGGCCGAGGGCCGGGCCGGTGAATCGGAGCGCGCATTGACGTGGTTGAAAGAGAACAAAAAGAAATTGGGCCTGCACTGAACTTCAGCACAGGCCCAAGCGCGAACTCAACTCAGCGTTGCTTCTAGTTTAGGAGGCGCAGGCTGCCGGCTCCCGCTGGGCTTCCGAACTCTCGTCCTTGCGGACAAGCAATTCGAATCGGTCTCCCCGGTATTCGAACCAGGCGGTATCGCCGGCTTCCAATTCCCCGGAGAGGATTGCATCGGCCAGTTGGTTTTGAATGCGCTTTTGAATGCAGCGCTTTAGGGGCCGAGCGCCGAATTCGGGATCGAAGCCCTCGTGGGCCAGTTGCGCGATGGCGCTCTCATCCAATTCGACGCGGATGTCGCGCTCTTCCAAGTGCTTGGACAAGCGCTTCATCTGCACCCGAACAATGTGTTCGAGATTCTCGCGTTCCAGCGGCTTGTACGTGAGCACTTCGTCCAGGCGATTGATGAATTCGGGTCTGAAGAAGTCGTGCACTTGAGCTTCATTGCGCAAGTTGCTCGTCATCAAGATCAGGGTTTGGGTGAAGTCCACCACGGCACCCTTGCCGTCCGTCAAGCGACCGTCGTCGAGTAGTTGCAAGAGGATGTTGAAGACATCCGGATGGGCCTTTTCGACTTCGTCGAGCAAGATGACCGAGTGCGGCTTGCGCCGAATAGCTTCAGTCAAGGCGCCGCCTTCATCGTGTCCGATGTAGCCGGGGGGCGCGCCGATCATGCGCGAAACGGAGTGCTTCTCCATGTACTCGCTCATGTCGAGGCGCACCATGGCGGACTCATCATCGAAGAGGAATTCAGCCAAAGCGCGCGCGGTTTCGGTCTTGCCGATGCCGGTGGGGCCGAGCAAGAGGAACGAGCCGAGCGGGCGACTGGTTTCCTGCAAGCCCGCTCGCGCGCGCCGCATGGCTTCGCTGATGGCGCGAATCGGCTCCTCTTGTCCAATCACTCGCTCGCCGATGCGCTGCTCCATATGCAGGAGCTTCTCGCGCTCGGTTTCGAGCAGTCGAGTGGAGGGGATTCCAGTCCAGCGACTAATGACTCCGGCGATGGCTTCGGCTTCGACTTCTTCAGGCAGTAGAGCGCCGTTCTTTTGAACCATGGCCAAGGTCTCTTCCGCTTCGCGAATGTCCTCGGTGGTTTCGGGCAGCTCGCCGTAGCGAATCTCGGCGACGCGCTCGAGCTTGCCTTCGCGCTCGGCCCGCTCCGCTTCGCCCTTCAGGTTTTCGAGCAGCGCCCTTCCCGCACGAATGCGAGTAATGAGGCCCTTTTCGTTTTCCCAGCGAGCGCGCAAGGCCGTTTGCTTTTCGGTGATCTCCGCCAGCTCGGATTCGATCGCTTTTCTGCGGGCGTCCGTCGTTTGGCGGTCACCTTTGGAAAGGGCGGATAGCTCAATTTCCAATTGTCGCGCGCGGCGCTCGAGTTCATCCAACTCCGGCGGCAGTGAATCGATTGCCATGCGCAATTGGGCGGCGGCTTCATCGACGCAATCGATGGCCTTGTCGGGTAGGAAGCGACCGGTGATGTGTCGATCCGAGAGGCGCGCGGCAGCAACCAGAGCTTCGTCGAGAATGCGCACTCCGTAGTGAACTTCGTAGCGCTCGACCAGGCCGCGCAGAATGGCCAGGGTGTCTTCCACACTGGGCTCGTCAATTTGAATCGGCAGGAAGCGCCGCTCGAGCGCCTTGTCTTTTTCGATGTACTTGCGGTACTCATCGAGCGTGGTGGCGCCGATGCAATGCAAATCGCCGCGCGCCAACGCGGGCTTGAGCATGTTGGCGGCATCGATGGCTCCCTCGGAAGCGCCGGCGCCCACCAAGGTGTGCATTTCGTCGATGAAGAGAATGACGTCGCCATTGGCTTCGGCGATGTCCTCAAGCACGGCTTTGAGGCGCTCCTCGAATTCGCCGCGATACTTGGCTCCGGCCAGCATGGCGCCCAAGTCCAAGGCCATGACGCGCTTGCCCTTGAGTCCTTCGGGCACATCACCTGCGGCAATGCGATTGGCCAAGCCCTCGGCTATGGCCGTTTTTCCCACGCCCGGATCGCCGATCAAGACGGGGTTGTTCTTACGCCTGCGCGACAGCACTTGCATGACGCGCCGAATCTCGTCCCCGCGGCCGATGACGGGATCGAGCTTGCCGGCTTCGGCGTCCTTCGTCAGGTCGCGCGCATACTTCTCGAGCGCCTCAAAGGTCGCCTCGGGGTTTTCATTCTCAACATGCCTGTTGCCGCGCAGTTCGAGCAAGGCTGCTTCGATGCGGTCGGCAGTAAGGTTGCGCGGTTTGAGGACTTGATCTACATCCGTTCCTCCGTGCGAGGCCAGGGCCAACAGAAGGTGCTCAGTGGAAATGAACTTGTCGCTCAGCTTGTTCGCAATCGCCGTAGCTTGGGACATGACTTCAGCCAGGGCCCGCGACGGGTTGAGTGAGCCGCCGCTCGCGCGGGGCATCGATTCCAGTTTGCGCCCGATCTCGATCGCAAGCAGGCTGGGGTCGACGTCGAGCTTGGAAAAGATCGCCGACGTAATTCCCTGGGGTTCCTCCAACAGAGCCGCTGCCAGGTGAGCCGGGGTCAGCTCGGGGTGCCCGGCTTCGGCCGCAAGGGCTTGGGCCCGCTGCAGTGCTGCGGTTGAGTTGTTCGTGAAGGCTTGGCTCATTTCGTGCTCCTAGTGCTGTGGCGGATGGCCGACTGTCGAGTTCGCTCTGGAGCTAAAGCAACTGCTGTACCGACCCCAAAAGCGGCTCCTGGAGCCCCTGGGGGCCTTATTTAGAGGGTGCCCTGGTACTGGAGTGCCAATAAGGCGCCATGCCGCCAAAATGGCGTAATTTAGCCAAGCGGTCATGGAGGTTGAGGGTGTCATATCGGCGCAAGTGGCCTGGGTGACACCGCTGACGTGCAGCTGGGGCCCATCGGCGGAAAGCGCCGGGGTAGCCGTTTAGCCCCAAATTGGGAAAGTGGCTCAAATTGCAGCCATTAAATGGGGATGGTTGGCCCCGCTTTTCCCACTTCGCGCGGATAGGGAGCCATGGCCGAATTCAGCATTCCCCAGCGGGCTCAAACTGCTTCACCTGCAATGACTCGTTTCACGGGCGCGAGCCTCACGGAACTCGCGGGGTCCGAGGGCCCTCCGCCCTCACCGACTCCGCAACGTACGGCACAAGTCCTGCTCTCGGTAACCGAGGCCGCCTGGGTCTGCGGTCTCGAGCGCGAGCGAATCGACGGGTGGATTGGTCAGGGGCGTCTTCCGGTGCGCCGGGTTGAACTGCGCGGGCGCTGGGTGCCGGCCGTCACGTTGCACGACTTGGAGACTATTCTCGGTCGCGACGAGCTCGGGCCGCATTCTTCAGTGGCCGGCGAATTGCGTGCATTGCGCGAGCGCGTGATGCAATTACACGGAGAGCTCAGCGTTTGCGAAGGCTCGGAACGGCACCTTCAGCGTTACAGCGATCGGCTGGAAGCGCGCAATACAGAATTGGAATCCAGCCTGGCCAAAGCCCAGCGCATGCGCGCGGATTTGGTCAAGCGCTTGGAGCAAATGACATCCCAATTGCAGCGCGCACGCTCCCATGAGCAGTAGCTCTGCGCAAATTAGAAAGCTCTTGGGGCGTTGCTGAGGTTTGCAAGCGCGCAGTTCCGCTAGCCAACGGGCGCCGCGGAAGCGGGTGCACCCAAGCCCAAAGCCGCCAATTCGCAACGCAACTGTTCGGTGAAGTGCGCTTCCAAAGGTGCCAACGGCAGCCGAACTTCAGCGCTGCAGTGCCCAAGAATTGCCAGGGCTTGCTTGAGTGGGACCGGGTTGGGGCCCAGGAAGAGGGCGCGCGAAAGCGGAGCGAGTCGCTCTGAGGATTCCATCGCTCGCTTGTTGTCACCGCTTGGCGCGGCTTGCTCAAGCAGGTTTGACACCTCGCGCGGCAGCAGGTTGCCGATCACGCTAATCGCGCCCGCTGCGCCCAATGCGGCGAACTCGGCCAGGCGCAAATCTTCGCCACAAAGCAGGGAGACTGCGCCCTCACTCAAGTGTTGAGCTGCACGCTCGACCGAGGGTAGCGCTTCCTTGACCGCTGCAACATTTGTGTGTGCGCGAGCCAAGTCTGCGACCGTGCTCGGAAGCAGGTCAACGGCCGTTCGGGCCGGCACGTTGTAGAGGGCTATGTCCAAGCTGACCGCGCGCGCAACGGCGTCGTAGTGCAGAAACAGCCCGCGTTGATCCGGCCTGTTGTAGTAGGGAGTGACCACAAGCAGCGCGTCGACGCCGATGAATTCCGCTGCGCTGGAGAGCTCGATCGTGGTGCGCGTGCAGTGCGTTCCCGTGCCGGCGACGATGGCCATATCTAGCGGAGCATGTTCCGTAGCGACTTCGAACAAGCGCAGTCGCTCGGCTTTCGACAGTGTCGCAGCCTCGCCGGTTGTGCCGGCGATGACCAGGCCGGTCGTTCCAGTCCCCACTTGCAAATCGATCAAATGACGGAAGGCATCCAAGTCCAATTGACCGTCTTGGAAGGGAGTCGGCAGGGCTACCAAACTGCCGCGCAGGGGATCGCGCAGTCGCTTGCGATGTTCGCGTGAACTCATGCCTGCTGCGTTCCTTCCGGGTGCGAAGTCGCATGGGCGCCGTCGCGTATCAAATCCAGCATTTGGCTGATGGCCCCGTGCACGCCCACGGTCAGAGCGTGCGAAACGATAGCGTGTCCGATGTTCAATTCGCGCAGGTGCGGCAATTGCGCGACCGGCGGGGTATTGAAGTAGTCGAGTCCGTGACCTGCGTTGACGCGCAGGCCCAGGCTGTGGGCGAGTTGCGCGCCATCGACCAAGCGCTGCAATTCAACGCCGGC
>JAJDES010000576.1 GCA_029259675.1 Planctomycetota bacterium | reverse complement strand
GCAACGCAGGGCGGGCGGATCCAAACGTACCTCGACGAGCTCCATACCCGTGCGCGAGAGCAGTGCGGACAACTCACCGGCGCCGGGCCGTCGGCCCTCCTGCTCAAAAAAACCCCAGGCGCGCAGTGCCGGCAAGAGTGTGATGTCGAAGGCCCCTTGGCAGGGCTCTTGAAACTGCAGGGCCAAATGCACAATGCTCGCCAGTTCGGGCTCGACGGGCTGCCACTCCAATTTTTCGGATTGATTGAAACGAGAGATGGCGCTGTCGGGTGACCAATTGTTGAAGATGGCTTCCAACCGATCCAACTCGGCAAAAGCAGCATTCGCCGCGCGTTTCAAAGCTGGATCGGGTGCTCCCATGAGTGCCATTTGAAATTGCACCCCCATGCTGAAGCGAGTCATCACAAGCGGAGAGCGAACCTTTTCCGCAGTTGGGTAGAAGTAGTCGTCGTCCTGATCGGAGTAGTTGGAGCCGCTGCCGGAGTTCGAGTTGTCGGGCCCCCTGCAGCCGGCATTCGCTAGCCAGGCGAGAAGGCAGATGTTCAAACCGAGCAGAAGGGCTCTCAATAGGTATGCCGATTTGGATCCGGGCTGAGCGGTGGGGGCGGTCGGCGGTCGATGGCTCATCGGAGTACTCGGCAAAGGACTCCATCTCGGAGTCACGCGAGGTGTGACCTCTAGCTTACTGCGAACGGCGCACCTGTGGGCCGGCTGCCTTGCCCGAGCGCCGGTGACGCGATTGGCTGAGCTTGGGTTGAGTGCCCGCGGCGGACCACTTCTTTGTCCCGCAGGTACGTGGGGGCGCAGAGTGTCCCGTGCCGCTGGTCGAGCCGCCACGCTCCGGCAGTCATGCACAGCCGGCTGCGCGTATTCCGAGCGAGATCAGCTCCTGCCGGTCCATTGCCGCTACGGGGCAGCGGCGGATTCGAGCTCAACCGGGCGGGCGTCCAAAAATCTGGCCTGAACTGAAGCCGACATGGGCTAGCGTATGCGCCGACATGTCCAGTGAGAGCACGATCCAAGCCCGCGGCCCGTTGCGCCTGATCCATTTGGCTTGTGTAGCCCTTCTGGTGGGCTTGCCCTTTGCACTCTATCCCCAGTTTGTCTCGGGCGAGAATGTGATCTACGGCTGGGATTCCGGCCAAAGTCATTTGGCTCGCTTTCGAGTCATGACCGAGGCGCTGCAAGTGGAAGGGCAGTGGCCCCTGTGGCAAACGGTTTCCTACGGCGGCGGTCCCTTCCACGCCAATCCGGAAAACCCGACGCTTTATCCGCCGGTGTTGCTGCTGACGTGCTTTTTGCCTCCGTTGCTGGCCATGAACCTGACCATCCTCTTGCATTTGGGGTTGGCGGCAGCGGGTATGTATCTGTGCACATGGACGCTATGGATGCGCATGCGCACGTCCCCATTGCTCGGGATCGCGGGGTCCCTATTGGCGGCGGTTTTCTTCGGACTCGGTCTGCACGTGCGCTTGGAGACTTTCAATCTCGTAGGTTACGGCGCGGCCTATGCATTGGCGCCGTGGATCCTGCTTGCACTTGAAGCGGTGTTGGTCGGATCGCGTCCACGGCGGGCCGCGGGTTTTTTGGCCCTGCTGATGGCCAGTCAAGTCGCAACGGGTGGACTCTATGTGTACGCCTACACGTTTCTGGCGGTGGCGCTATGGGTCCTGGCCCGCGGGCTCTTGGGGCAAGCGCAAGCGCGCCGGCGTACGCTCAAGTGGTTGCTGCCGGCGGCCCTGGCCGTGTTGCTGATGGTACTGGCGAAGGCCCTGCCGTTTTTCGATTGGATTGAGAGCACCAGTCGGGATAGCGGCCTGCGCGAAAACTTGGCGCGCGGCACGCCCATGGGGGGGCGCAGCGGAAGTTTTGTGTTCAGCGATTTGCTCAGTGACATCGGCATGCGCACCAACGGCTATTTGGTGGCGGTCCTGGCTCCCCTGATTCTGTTGCTTGAGCGCCGCGGGGCTGCGCGCAGCGTGATCTTTCTTTGCCTGCTGGGCATCGTCGCGGCCGCAGGCTTTTTGCATCCCATCCTGCTGGATCATTTGCCGCCCTTTGATCGCATCCGCGGTGCCAAGCGCGCTTGGGTCTTGGCGGCGATTTTTTTGCCGCTGGCCTCGGGGCTCGGCCTGAATGCCCTCTTGGCAATCATCTGGAAGAAGTGGCGCCCCATTTGGGCCGAACTTGGTTTGGGCCTGCTGCTGGCGGGAGCGTGCCTTCCGTTCTTGCTGCGCAGCGAACACTACCAATCCGCTCTGGATCAGCCGCTTTCCATGGACGCTTGTTTGAGCCTTTACAAGAACTGGCCGGTGGCCGCCAAGGCCATGGGCGATGATGGGCGCGTGATGAGCTTCTCCGTTCAAGCGGGGGGCACGCGCAATGAGCAATTTATCGCCAGCGCATTGGGTGCGGAAAGCCCCGCGGGGCATTTCGGAACAGCCTTTCCATCGGCCATCGCCGCCCATGTTTACAGCCGCGGCGGCCCCTTGGAAAAGTCTCTACGTATCAAGCGCGCCAAGGTGCTATCGGTGGGCCGCATCCTCGATGCGCCGAAACAACCCAATCGTGAATGGGGACCGGACCGGCGTGCGCCCTACCCGCCGGGCATCGATGGCCAGCGAATCATTAGCGTGGCGGATACGCGCCCGCGGGCCATGTTGCCGGCGCGCGTGTTCGGCGTGTTGGGGGAGGGCCGTGGGGGGCGCGACGTGATGTACGCCATTTTCGACAGCGATTCCTTCGATCCGGCCCGAGATAGCGTGATCGCTCTGGATGACGAGGCCCGGGTGGAAAGTGCCGAATTGCTGGCGATGAACGCTTTGGTGCTGGTTGAAAGCGATTCTGTGCGCAGCGCGGATTGGGAGCAACGCCTTTTGGCGGAAGGCATTCAAGCGGAAAGGGTGCTGAGGCTGGGTTCCGAATGGAATACCGCCGAGGGGCAACAAATCGATGCTTGGTTGCAAGCGCTTGACGGTATTGCTTCGGGCTCTAGCCAAAAGGCCGAGTTTGCTCGCTTGAACAGTTCAGAGGTGCATGTACAGCGTGCGTCGGCGGAGCGGGGACGCTTTGTTGTGATTTCGGAAACCTGGCCGCTGTACGGAGGTTGGGAGCTTCGCTCCGCAGGCCGCCGTTTGAATTTGCACTTGGCCGACGGCGTTGCCAGCGCGGTTTTCTTGGCTGCCGGAGAGCGCAAGCTCGAAGCTAGCTACAAACCTGTTTCCGTGCGCATTGGCTTTGGTCTAGCCGCACTGGGATTGCTTCTCGCACTTTGGCTGTGTTGGGGCGAGCGCTCATCGCATACGGAGCCTCTGGAAATTCCCCCGGCAGCATGAGCTCTTTGGGTCCGGGGCTGCGCAGTGTGGTGTTTCTTGGCGCCGGAATTTAGCTGGCGCGTTGCAGCGGCTTTTGCTGGGGCGGCTCTTGCTGGGGCGGCTTTGGCTGGTTCGGCTGAAGCGCGATGTTGGAGCGAAAGATGCTGACCAAGGCGGACCAACGCATTTGCAGGCTTTGCTCCTCGCTCAAGGGTCCACGGATGGCCGCGAAAAGCTCCGCCCGGTCCGGATTGAAGTCTGTGACTTGTTGCAGCCGCTTGAACAACGCCCGGATCGCTCGCAGGGCGCCATTCATTTCTGTGCAGCGTCGCTTGAGGTAGGCCAAGCGCTGCTGGTGCTCAGCATCATTGTCCTTCTGTGCTTGGGTGCGAGCGTGGGACAATCCGTCGCGGCAGAGGATAACCGTATCGCTCAAGCTCGGTTCGTCGGCCCAGGGCGAGTGAGCAAGGGGAGCGCTCAGGTTGTCAATGAGCGCGCGCTGTAGATCCGCCCAACTGTTGTCGCGGCGCTGCGCACTCTCCATTTCTTGGTTCGCGAGCCATTTGCTGAGCCCGAGGCATTCTTTTTTGGCGGCCAGGCATTCGAGTTCGATGCGCCCATAAGTTTTGGCCAGTTCGGCATGGAAGCAACCGAGCCCGCTGTCCGAAGACTGGGTGTCTTGCGGAGTGTGGCGCTGAATTTGTTGACGCATGATTTGGCGCTCAATCGCCGCGCGTACGATCAATCGCGTGCGTCTGCTCAGGTGTTGGACGTGAACTTCCAAGCTTGAGTTGAGCGCGCTGCGCTGGCGGGGGGCCAAATGAGGGGTTTGGAACTCTTGATTGAGTTTGGTGGTTATGGACTGTTCAACTTCCAAATCCCGAAAGTCGGGGCGAAAGGCTCTGGGATTGATTTTCATGACGGATCTCACTCGCGGCGTCTTTGGAGCGGCAGCCGAACGGGTAGCGCAGCTGCCCGCTTGGCTTCAATACGAGACCTTGGGCCAAGTCGTGCGGCGGCTTCGGCGCCCAACAAAAGAAGCCTATCCCGCCTTTCGATGCCTCGCTGTGGGCGCCGACAGGCCCTGAGTTTCGACTGGGAAGGAGTTTCCAGGGCGCACGCGCTGTATGCTCCAAGGCCCATGCCCGCCATCTGCCGGCCCTTCGAATTTCAGCAAGATTCCCCCGATGAAACGCCGCGAACACTACTTTGCCACCTGTGCACCGGGCCTTGAGCCGCTGCTGCACGAGGAAGCCAAGCAGTTGGGATTGATGCGCATCGAGCGCCAAGTCGGTGGAATTCTTTTCGAGGGCAGCGTGGAGGATGTCTGGCGCGCGAATCTCGGCTTGCGAACGGCGGTCCGAATTTTCCTGCGTCTGGCGCGCTATGAAGCGAAGAATTCGGACGAGCTATACCGCGGTGCGTTTGAAGTGGATTGGACGCGCTTCCTAAAGCCCGAGGGAACCCTCATCGTGGATTCCCAGACTCGCGAGTCCGAGTTATTCCACACGCACTTCATTCAGCAGCGAGTGAAAGACGGTGTGGTCGATCAATTTCGCGAGCGCTTTGGCGTGCGTCCGTCGGTGTCGGTGGATGAGCCCGATTTGCGTATCCACGTCCATCTCTTTCGGGATCGAGCGACGCTTTCGGTGGACACCTCCGGCGGTTCCCTGCACAAGCGCGGTTGGCGTGCGTATCAAGGTCGCGCGCCCCTGGCGGAAACCCTGGCGGCGGCGATCGTGCTCCTTTCGGACTGGGATCGCCGCTCCCCATTGTTGGACCCCTTTTGCGGCTCGGGGTCAATCGCCATCGAGGCTGCGGCACTGGCCGCCGGCGTGGCCCCCGGTAGTTGGCGCCGATTCGGATTCGAAAATTGGCCCGGACACGATGCCGCAGGCATGGCCGCCTTGCGTAAGCAGTTGAGTCAGCAGGTTCATTGGCCAAAGAAGCTGCGCATTCTTGGTTTTGACTCCGATCCCGAGCAGATTGAGGGCGCGCGCGAAAACGCCGCCAGCGCCGGTTTTGAATCGCGACTGGAATTTGAGCTTGGGGATGCTTGCCAGTTCGCGCCGCGCGCCGGTTGGAACGGCTGGATTGTGACCAACCCGCCCTACGGTTTGCGGGTCGGTGACGTGCCGGAGTTGGAGCGCGTCTACCGCCAGTTCGGTAGCCGCCTGCGCGAGAATTGCCAGGGCTATCAATTGGCGCTGCTGAGCGGCAATCGAGATTTGAGCACCCTGTTGGAACTTTCCAAGCCTCGCAAAACCGAGCTGCTCAATGGGGGCATCGATTGCATGCTGCTGGAGAGTCGATTGGGTGGGGAATATCTCGAGCCGCGCGAGAATCCTCGCAAGGAGCGGCGCAAGCGGCGTCGTCAACCGTTCAAGCGCGGCAAAGTTGGTGGGGGCCAAGGGGGCGAAGGCCGTCGTACCCATGGCGGACAAACCAGTGGCGACTCCAATGCGGCGCAGAGCTAGGAAAACCTGCGCGCAGTTGTCGTGCACATTGGCAGCGCAATTAGCGTCGCGCTAACTCGAACGCTTAGCGGTCTTGCGCAGCCGAAGCCAGGCGAAGGCTCCAAGCGCGGCTAGCAAGGTGGTGACGAGGCCCAACAACCATGGCGGGCTCGGGGGCGGGCTCGGAGAATCCGCCGCTTGCTGTTTTTCAGCCTGCCCGGCTTGTTCCGCTGCGGATGCGCTATCGGGCTGTGCGGCTACGACTTCTATCGGCATGGACTCGCTGCTGAGTATCCGGTATACGGCCGGAGGGCCGGGATCGAAGCTGGGCCATTGGATCGGCTCGATGGGCTTCGTGCGCACCGCTTTGGATTGCAGTTCGTAGCTGAGGACGCGCTCCCCGTTTTCGAAGCTGTCCGCAAGCCCGAGGAAATGGAAGCCTGGGATCGGATCGGGTCGCGACGGTTGGAAGCTCTCGAGATTGCCTTCGCCCCGAATGCGCATGGTCAGTTGCACAGAATCGCCGACAAAGATGCGGTTAGAGCTAAGTTCCGCCTCCAAGCTAAAACGCCCCACGGCATCGGTGAATGCTAGCGGGCGGTTTTGCTCGGGGAAATCTTGAACGTCCATCGTCAAGGGCTCGCTTTGAATGGACGCTTGGCGCCTTTCTAGGGCTTCGGGTTCACCGAATGCATTGAGTCGAAACGCATTGGCGAAGGCGTAGTCCAGGCGAGCGGCTTCAAAGGCAAGCGGTCCGGCACAGCCCGGGACGAAGTGATGCGTCAGTCGATAGATGCGATTGCGTCCCGTGGAATGGCTTTGATCGGGCAGGCGTTCGACCAGGGCGCGCCCGTCCTCCAGGGCCAAGCTGAGTCTTGGGTCCAGGCCGCTGAGGCCTGTGTCCGCGTCGGCGGAGACTGCTGTTTGGATCTCAGCGTCCGGCCGCAGGCAGTCATTTCCCCGCAACCAATTCGCATGCAGTTGAACCGGCAGATCCAGTTCCTGTCGAAACAGTTGCAACAAATTGTCTTGCAGGAAGCGCTCGTCGATCGAGATCAGAAACTCGACTTTGATTCTTTGGTGCAAGAAGGGTGCGCGCGGCGTCACCTCAAGTTTCAAGCTCACGGGGGCAGCGGGCACTTGCTGCTCGCCCGCCTCCAAAGATCCAGCACCTTGCGCGCCGCTTGCTGCAGCATGGGCTGGGATCGAGATTGCGGCGCGGGGGGGGCTCAAACTGGTGGCCGTTGTGGCGGCGCTCGGTTCGGCAATCAGAAGGGCGGCGCCCAAGGCCGGAAGTAGCTGAAACGGCTTCACCTGTGGGGAGCTGTAGGAGCGCGCTTACTTCCCGATCAGGAAGTTGCAGACGTCCTGTTCGCGCAGGACGTAATCCCGTCCCTCGGTGCGCAACTTGCCGGCGGCTTTGATGGCGGCTTCGGACTTGTACTCGACTAAATCGTCTACCGAGTAAACCTCTGCGCGGATGTAACCCTTTTCAAAGTCGGTGTGAATCACGCCGGCGGCCTTGGGCCCCTTCCAACCGCGATGAATCGTCCAGGCGCGGATTTCCTTGGGACCGGCTGTGTAGAAAGTTTGCAGACCGAGCAACTTGTACGTGGCGGTGAGCAAGCGACCGAGGCCCAATTGGGTGATGCCCAATTCCTGCATGAAGGCCTCGCACTCTTCCGCATCCATGTTGCGCAACTCGCTCTCGATGTCCGTGCAAATCGGAAGCCATTCGGAACCGGTCGCGCGGGCGTGTTCGGCCACGGCTTGGGCGTGGGCACTGGAGCCTTCCAAATCGTCGTCCGCCACGTTGGCGA
>JAJDES010000575.1 GCA_029259675.1 Planctomycetota bacterium | reverse complement strand
GAAGGCCTCAAGGTCGAGCGGTTTGCGGGAAGATCCGTCTCCGGGTCTTCGCCGTGAGCCTTCCCATTCTTCGCGCGCGTCCTCATCAACTCCGATTGCTATCTGTGCGAAGGGCACGGCTTGACCGTTTTCATCAAGCACCAGTCCGCGCAAGGGGGTGCCCTTGGCGCCGAGCAGCATTTCCATGTCCTCGCCGGCTTGAAGCGGGCGGCGCATCAATTCGGAAGGTTGGAATCCCTCGGCTCGCGCCATGTATTCTTCGTTTAGGTCATCGCGCGCTTCTCGAATGACGAAGCGACCCTCCGCATCCGTCACGGCAATTGCCTGCATGCGGTTGTGGTGCTCCTCGTTGAAACGATAGATCTTGGCGGCGGGAATCGGGTTTTGATTCAAATCCAAAACGACTCCGCTCAAGTCGCGACCGCGGGGGATCCAGAGCTCCAGTTTTTCACCCGCACGAATCTCAAGCTGTCGGGGAATTTGCATTCGATCGACATGCAAGCTGGCGGGGCCGGATGGAGGGTTGTCAAAAACGAAAAGCCCGTGTTCGTCAGTGCGACCCTCGCTGCCCAGATCGGAACCGGCCTCGGATCGCAAGTAAAGGCCAATATCGGACGCATCGGAGTTGTCAGAGCTGTAGCGGACATGCACCTCGAAAGTTGTAGCTGTTGCGACTGCGGCAACTGCGCTGGCCGCGGTGCCATGTGTTGCCATTGGCGGTTGCGTCACCGACTGCCGCAAAGGGCGCTCGGCTTCGAGCGTCTCAAGCTTCGTTGTTTCCGTGCTCGGCTGTGCAGGCTGCGTACCGACGATCGCCGTTTGTCCCGGAGAGTCTCCGCTTCCGAATGCCATCCACAGTGCGCCGATTCCCACAACCAATCCGACCCAAATGCTTTTCATAACGAGTATTCCCCCCAGAATTCCTTTGGCAGCGGCCAGGACAGAAAATTTACCAGCTGAACTTGTCGCAACTGCGGATGCGGTTGCAAGCGGACTTGCTTGGGCCATGACGACTTCGCGCACGGCCTGCAAGCCGCGCGCGTATTCGACCGATGAGAGCGCGAATAGCGAGGCGTATTGAGGCAAGCCCTTGCGCAGACTTTCCAACCCGCGCATCAGTTGCATGCGCACGGTGCCCGGTTTGCGACCCAAGCTGTGGGCGATTTGTGTCGGTTCCAGGCCGTGCACGAGGCGCAGTACGAGCACTTCTCGGTAGGGCTCGGGTAAGGCATCGACGGCCGAACTCACATGTTCGAATAGTTCGCGATCGCCTTCGAGCTCCGCAGATTCAAAAGAGAATCCAGTCTCGATTTCATCAAGTGGCTGCGCACGTCGGATTGCACCTTGGCGACGGGCGTCCAACGCACGATGCCTGAGGATGCCCGACAGCCAAGCCGACACGGAGCGCTTGCCGTCGTACTGGGCCGAACTGGCGAGTGCACTCAGGAAAGTTGCCTGCACCAGGTCTTCGGCCGCGGCAGCATCGGCGCTCAAGTGAGCTGCGAGCAGCAGCAGTCGTGGTGCCGTGCGATCGAAAACCCGCGCGAGGGCCTCGGGGTCACCCTGATCGCGGAAGCGCAAAAAGTCGCGGTTTTCGGCTTGCTGGTCCATTGAGATCCCATGCGCCCGAAGCGTCAGAGCGTCACGGGAAATTTGGAGCCAAGCTAGGTCGAGTTGTGAGGGACAGCGGTGGCGACTCGCCCGCTCCAATGCTGGCGGGTCAATTAGAACTGATCGAGCTCGTTTGCGGCCAGAATGGCCGGTGGGGTGGACGGGAAAGCGCCCGGGACCTTTCCTGACGTCCCGGTCTGGTTTCCGGTCAGATTCCAGGCTCGAATCAGGTTGGTTCTTGGGCGTCGGACAGGTGCCGCGCACGGGAACTGGCAGCGCGAACCCCGGGCTGACAGATGCGAAACCCGGGCGGCTTTGAAAAAAGTTCCGCTAATTCGTGCCGGTTTTCAGTCGAAACACGCCGCAATGGACCCTTTCCGTGGCCCCACTCGCGAAGATCCATGCGTGAACAAACTCAAAGCTGGCACCAATTGAATTGAGCTTTCTGTCGATACAAGTCGAAAGCCCGTTTCCGCACAAGGCGGATGGGGTCGGCTTTGTTGTGCGCTTCCCGCAGTCAACTTGTCCAGTCGTCCCAAGCATTCGGGTTCAACGCGTATGAAAGCTTGGCTCAAAAAATGGTTCCCTACCTTCTTCGGTGACGGCCCCGCAGCCGTTCGCAAGCAGGTGGGCGCCGGTTCGAAACAATCCTCAGCGCTGAACCGTCGCTCGGGTCAAGATCGTCGCGAGGCTGCGGGACGGCGCGCAGCTGATGTAGCGAGTCCCGAAGCCGAAGGCGGTTTGGCCGAAGTTGCGAGCCATACCAAATCCATCTTCCGCAAAAAGAAAGCAGCGCCAGAGCCTGAACAGGGTGCGGAAGGCGAAACGCGCGAGATGCCCGAGGCCGGCAAGTACAGCGGCATCGAATCCGAGGAAGTCCTGAGTCAAAGTCTTCAGGCTAGGCAAGCCGAGATATTGGAGCGCGTCGGTCAAACGGTGCGGGCTTTGGAAGTGCAATTGCCGCACTTGCCTTCGACCAGCATGGTTGTCATGGACATGGCCGCCAACCCGAGTATCGAGATCAAGGATATGGTGGCTTCCATTTCCCAGGATCCCGTGCTTTCCTCGCGCTTGATGCAAATGGCGAACTCGGTCATTTACGGCGGCAAAGAACCGGTTGAATCTTTGCAGGAAGCTGTGATGCGAGTCGGTATGCGCGCCCTGCGCAGCCAAATTTTTTCCATGTCGATGCGCCAGGTGATCTTTCGCAATCGGCAACTCTCCGCCTATGCGGAGGAAATGTGGCGTCAATCCTATTCCGTGGGGCAAATCTGTCGCGCGCTTGCGCCGATTGTCGGCATGGAAGCCGAGAAGGCTTTCTTGCTCGGCCTGCTGCATGATGTCGGCAAGATTGCGCTCATCTCCGTCTTGCAACGCGAGGCCAAGAACGGCTCCGACATCACTCCGAGTTTGGTCGGTAAGGCGTTTATGGAGCACCACGAATTCGCCGGCCGCGCCATGGCGACCAAATGGAAGCTGTCGGACGAATTCATCTCCGTCGCCGGTCAGCACCACGATTTCAAATCCAACGAGGACTACCCGCGCAGTGCTGCCATCGTGTGTCTTGCCCATCAACTCGACTTGCTGCTTTCGATCGGGGATTCCAGTTATTGGAAACCGGAGCAATACAAGCAGATGGACTTCCTCGGGTTGAATGAGGACCAGCGCTACGAAATCCTCAACCAGGCCTACGACGTTTACATGGAAGCCACGCAGCAGGGCGAAGGGTCCGAGGCGGCGTAATCAGTCCGTTTGCGGGCGTCGCTGCAGCTCGAAACTACTCGTCCAAGTTGCGCGCCGGCCGCAGTCCGCGATTGAATCCGGCCTTATTGTTTTTCGTTCGGCGCGTGACGCGTAGATCCAAAAGGATCCCGCTCATGAAGCTCCCGCCACGGTGGACACCGCTCTCTGAAGCCGAAAACTCGTCGGGCCCGCGCAGCCCGTCGCCATCCCGCGGGCGGATGTCGTAGGTTGCGAATGGATCGGCGCACCACTCCCAAACGTTGCCGAGTACGTCGTAAAGCCCAAAGGGATTGGGAGCGAAGGACCCGACCGGGGAGTGCAATTCGAAGCCGTCATCCAGCCAGCTTTCGTGGTGGGAGATTTCCGCAAAGCCCACGGCAAATTGGCGATCGCCGACATTGGCGGCGCCTTCAATGCTGCGCATGTCGTCGCCCGTCCAAAACCTTGTCGCGGTTCCCGCTCGCGCGGCGTACTCCCAGCGAGCTTCGGTGGGGAGCTTCAGTCCGAAGCGCGGCAAGGTTGCAAAAGCATCTTGCGGATTGATTTTTTCAGCGGGGTGAATCGCTGCGATGGGGCCGAGCACATTGCTTTCGCTGAACTCGCTGGTATTGGATCCGTACAGCCGCGACCACTGCGCTTGGGTTAGTTCGAACTTCGAGAGGAAGAACGGGTCCAGGGTGACTTGGTGCACCGGCCCTTCGGATTCCTGCGCATCGGGGTCGAAGTTGGGTTGGCTGGGATCGGCCGCTTGGGCACCCATCAAGAAGGATCCGCCTGGTATCAAGACCAGGATCAGCCCCATCTCGGCAGTGGGACGATAACTTCCATCCAATTGAAGTTCCGGGCGCGTCCCGCTTTCGACGTGCCAGAATTCAAACAGGCCCGAGTTGGGGTTGGAACCGAGGGGCACGAGCCCGATCTGAGGCTTCAACTGCAAGCCTGCGTAGTGCGAGCTCGAAGCTACGGTTCGCGCAGCGCTCTCCCAATCGGAAGCGAGGTGGGTCAACGTGCGCTCGGCTATTTCTTCAGCAAAGCGCACCCGCGTCTGCACGTCTGCGACGGCAATAGCCAAGCCCTCGAAGCCATCGATCAGGCGTTCCAACGTCTCAAAGCGCCACCTCTGGGCGGGAGCGGCAAGACTCCAATCGGGAAGCCTGTTGGTATTCTCTGCTATGGATTGCGCCACGAGTTGACTCAAATAGGCTTCCTCTCGAACGCGCGCATAGGAATTTTGATGCACTTGCAAGCGGGCTTGCAAGCTTTGAGCTTCCGCCAACCACGCTCGCATTTCGGGCAGCAAGCGCGGGTAGCGCGGCCACAGCTCATCCGCGCGCTGCTTGAGGTTGTCGAGCAGAATGACGTCCGAGAAGCCCTCCAACTCGACCAGTTGATC
>JAJDES010000574.1 GCA_029259675.1 Planctomycetota bacterium | reverse complement strand
CTGAGGCTGCTCCAGCTGAGAGCAGTGAGGCCCCTGCCCAGCCCACTGCAGTGGAGGCTCCTACGGAATCCGCCCAGAGCGAAGCCGAGCCTGAGCCCAGCCAAGTTGCCGCCAAGGCCACCCCCGCAGGCAGTGCATCCTCTAGCGGTGCATCCTCTAGCAGTGAACACTCCAGCAGTGAGCCCGCGGCCCCGGCGGAGACGCCTAAGCCCGACGCTGTTGAAGCGGACACGATCACTCCGGTTGCCGCCAAAGCCGATTCCGCTCCCGCGCAAGCAAGCGCGGACGCGGATGTTGCCGCACCCGACGAGCAAAAGGCCTCTGCCGGAATAGAAACCGAGACCGCTGAGTCCGTTGAACAGGCCCAGGCCAAGGTCGCCCCAGGCTCCGCGGCGGAGGAAAAAGACGCGCCCAGCCCCGCATCCGCTCCCGAGCAAGCGAAATCGGAAACGACCGATTCAGCAGCCGTCGAGGCAGCCGCTGGCGCTTCCGAAACCGAGGACGCAGCGGAAGCGGCGCCCAAAGCAGAAGCTGCAGCACCCGAGGTCGAGAAGGTTGAAGCCGAGGAGAGCGCTGCTAAAACGGATGAGGCCGCTGCGAAGGCCTCGCCGGGTAGCAAGTCCGGCAAATCCGCTAAGTCCGGCAAATCCGGCAAGAAGGGCAAGCAAGCCGACGGCGACGAAAACGTCACGCGCGATGCGGATGGCAATCCCGTGGTCCGACCCGCCAGCATGCGGCGCCAGGGCAAGGTCGTGGGCTTCATCGATCTTTCCAAAATTCAACCGCGCGAAACGGCTCCGAAGCGTCAATCGCGCCGCTTGAGTTCCAGCGACGATGTCGCCCCCGACGTGCAGCCGACCATGGGTCGCGACCGCAAGAGTGCCTTGCAACGCGGAGACCATGGCGCGCGCGGAGAATTGACCGCAGCTCAGTTGCGCGAGCGCGAAGCTGCGCGCTTCCTGCGACGCCGAGGCCCCGGTGGCGGAACCGGCTCACGCGGACGCGGTGGCGGACGCGGAGGAGGACCCCGCAGAGCCAGCGCAGCGGGCGGCTCCCCGCACTCCGGCGGGCAAGTTCTTATCGAAGAGCCGATCACCACCAAGAAGTTGGCCGAAGCCCTGTCGATCAAGGGCAACATGTTGCTCATGACCGCCATGCGCGGCGGACTTCCGATCGCCAACATCAACGCCGTGCTCGACGAGGACACGGCCGTGCTCTTGGCCGAAGAATTCGAGGTAGAGCTCAAAGTCAGCAAGCGCATCGAAGCCGAAGAGCGGCTGTTGACCGAGCTGGCTGAAAACCGCGATGCCATTGAAGAGGAGCACATCACCCAACGCCCGCCCTGCGTGGCGGTCCTGGGTCACGTCGACCACGGCAAGACGACGCTGATTGACACCATTCGCGAGACGCGTTTGGTCAGTGCCGAAGCGGGTGGAATCACGCAGCACATCGGCGCCTATCAGGTTCAAACGCAACAGGGTCACACCCTGACGATTATCGATACGCCGGGCCACGCAGCTTTCACCGGCATGCGCGCGCGCGGCGCCAAGGCCGTGGATGTGGTCGTCGTCGTGATTGCCGCCGACGACGGCATTAAGCCGCAAACCGAAGAAGCCATCCAACACGCGCGCGCCGCCGGCGCTCCGATCGTTGTGGCTCTCAACAAGATCGACAAGCCGGAAGCCGAAGCGGCCAAGGTCATGCAGCAGCTCCCCGCTATCGGGCTCAATCCCGAGGAATGGGGCGGCGAAATTGCAGTCATGTCGATCAGTGCCCTCAAGGGCACCGGTGTCGAAGAATTGCTCGAACGCGTTTTCCTTGAGAGTGAAGTGCTTGAGCTCAAGTGCCACTCCGATGGCCCCGCGTCGGGAGTGGTGCTCGAAGCCGAGATTCAAAAGGGCAAAGGCCGGGTGGCCCACCTCTTGGTCCAGGACGGCCAACTCAATCAGGGCGATGTCATCCTGGCCGGACAGGGCTACGGCAAGGTGCGCTCCATTCACGACGACCGCGGCAAGTCCATCAAGTTCGCCGGCCCCTCCAAGCCGGTTGAAGTCACCGGACTCAACGAACTGCCCAACGTCGGTGACCAATTCCACGTCGTCGAATCCCTGATTCGCGCCAAGGAAGTCGCCACCGAGCGCTCCCACAAGGATCGCATGGTCAGCCTGGCCGGCCGGCGCGAAATTAGCGCCGCCAACCTCTTCGAAGCCGTTGCCGAGCAAGCCAAGAACACGATCAACGTCATCGTGCGCGCCGACAACCAGGGTTCCGTGGAAGTGTTGCGCCAGCAATTGAGTGAACTCGCGCACGAGGAAGTCGAAGTCAAAGTGATTCTTTCGGGAGTCGGCGAAGTCGTCGAAAGCGACATTGATTTGGCCGCGACCTCAGATGCAACCTTGATTGCCTTCCACGTGGGCACCAACAGCAAGGCCCGCAAGGCCGCCGAACGCCAAAACGTCCCGATCCTCAATTACAGCGTCATTTATGAACTGTTGGATTGGGTGCGCACGGCCATGGAGCGCACGCTCTCACCCGACTTCAACGAAGAGATCACCGGGCACGCCGAGATCAAACGCGTGTTCCCCTCCTCGCGCTTCGGAAACATCGCCGGTTGCCAAGTCCTCGACGGCACGATCAGGCGCGACAGCTTGTGTCGTTTGCTGCGCGACGGCACGGTTGTACACACCGGCTCGATCTCCGGACTTAGGCGCGATAAGGACGACGCCAAGGAAGTCCGCGAAGGCTTCGAGTGCGGCATCTTGATTAAGAACTACAACGACATCCGCGCGGACGACGTGATCG
>JAJDES010000573.1 GCA_029259675.1 Planctomycetota bacterium | reverse complement strand
GCTCGGGGTCTGAAACCTGCGGCAGGGCGTCAAAAACTGGCTTTTTTTGCTCACCGCCGGTGGCGCGCACCCTCAGGGGCTTCAATTCCGTGCCCGGGAGGTGACCGGCCCAAAGCGCCAGACCGGGCGAGCCTTCGGCCTCATGGGCACCACCGATCACCGC
This sequence comes from Planctomycetota bacterium, assembly GCA_029259675.1. Lineage (GTDB taxonomy): Bacteria > Planctomycetota > UBA1135 > UBA1135 > JAJDES01. The sequence goes on along the minus strand of JAJDES010000573.1, from coordinate 2,393 downwards.
TTCCCCCGTGCAACCGAGCACAATGGCAGCTCCGGTGGCCTCCTGCAGCTCGCGTCCGATGGACTCGAGCGCTGCGCCGTGGTGATGGGTTGCGAAAACGGTCAGGAGGTCGGGGCTGAGCCCATCGAGGCCGACTCCCAATTCATCAAGAACACTTGTGCGGGCTCGGTTCGAGTCGCTGTCTGTCGAGAGAGCGCAGGCAAAGCGAGGGGCGGTCATCGGGGGCGTTTTGGGGCCGTGCGGGCGGCTTGATAATAGTAGTTGGGGGTCTGGCGACTCGCCTCGTTTAGGCGATCCGGCCACGCGGATGAATAGAATAGATGGAAGTGGCATCTGCCGGGTGCACAACCGGCGCAACCGTGGCAAAATCTTCCGCCGAAATTGCACCGGACCCTCTCTCCCGATTTTTTGTCGGGGTCCGATCCGGCCCTAGCCAGATTCCCGCAAACACCCACCTCGCTGCCCAAAATAAGGATTGGCGAGGGCCCCCTAACATGGCTTCCACCCACGAAACCGGCCTAGATTTGCCCCTCCAAAGCCACGAAAACGTGGTTGTCCGTTTCGCCGGAGATTCCGGCGACGGTATGCAAATTACGGGTAACCAGTTCACCAACACCTCAGCCATGGTCGGCAACGACCTGGCGACCTTGCCTGACTTCCCGGCGGAGATTCGCGCTCCAGCCGGCACGCGTCCGGGCGTTTCCGGATTCCAAATCCACTTTGGCTCTTCGGACATCTACACGCCCGGGGATTCTCCCGATGTGCTGGTCGCCATGAATCCGGCCGCCTTGGCCGTGAACCTCAAGGATCTCAAGCCGGACGGCATCCTGATTTGCAACACGGGCAACTTCAAAGCGACGGACCTGAAGAAGGCCCGTTTGGAAACCAACCCGTTGGAAGACGGTTCGCTTGAGGGCTACAGGCTGATTGACATCGATATCAATGAGCGTGTGAAGGAAGCCCTCGCGGATTCGCCGCTTTCCTCCAAGGACGTTCAGCGCTGCAAGAACTTCTACACGCTTGGATTGATGTACTGGCTCTACAGCCGTCCGCTCGCTCCGACGCTCGAATGGCTCGACCAGAAATTCGCCAAGAAGCCGGAATTGGCAGAGGCCAACAAGGCGGCCTTGCAAGCGGGTTACAACGCCGGCGACATCCACGAGTTATTCCAGGGGCAGTACGAAGTGGCTCGCTGCGACACGCTTGAGCCGGGTACTTACCGCAACATCATGGGCAACCCGGCCTTGAGCCTGGGCCTATTGGCGGGCGCCAACTTGGCCAAGCTGGACATGGTCCTGGGCGCCTACCCGATCACGCCCGCTTCGGACATCCTGCACCAGCTAGCCAACTACAAGCACTTCGGGGTTCAGACCCTGCAGGTGGAGGACGAGATCGCTGCCATTTGCGCCGCCATCGGAGCTTCCTATGCCGGGCATCTGGGCGTAACCGCAACTTCGGGTCCGGGCATGGCGCTCAAGTCCGAAGCCATGGGCTTGGCCGTTGCCTGCGAGCTGCCGCTGGTCATTGTCGATGTGCAACGCGCCGGCCCCTCAACCGGAATGCCGACCAAAGTCGAGCAAGCTGACCTGTTGCAATCCATCTTCGGGCGCAACTCTGAAGCGCCGATGCCGGTGTTGTCTTGCTCCACTCCCGCCGAGGCCTTCGAAGCGGCCGTTTTGGCCGTGCGCATCGCCGTCACTTACATGACTCCGGTGATCTTGCTTTCGGACAATTACATCGCCAACGGATCCGAGCCGTGGAAGCTGCCCAAGCTAGAGGATTTGAAACCGATCGATGTCGAGTTCCGCACCGATCCCGAGGGGTACCAGCCCTACTCGCGCGATGAGCACGGGGCTCGACCCTGGGTCAAGCCGGGCACGCCGGGACTTGAGCACCGCATTGGCGGTCTTGAGAAGGAAAACCTGACCGGCAACATTTGCTACGACGACACCAATCACGAATTGATGACGAATCTGCGCCATCAAAAAGTGATGAAGGTGCAGGAGATGATTCCGCCCACTGAAGTGACCGGTGGCGACGGAGCCGATTTGCTCGTGCTCGGTTGGGGATCGACCTATGGTGCGATCACGAGCGCATGCTCAAGGCACCGCAAGGCCGGACTGAAAGTAGACAACACGCACCTGCGACACCTGTGGCCGTTGCCTCCGGATCTGAATGAGGTCTTTAGCAAGTACAAGGCGATTCTTGTTCCCGAGTGCAACATGGGGCAAATGACGCGCGTATTGCGCAGCGAGTACCCCGGCTTCAACTACATTCCCTACACCAAGGTTCAGGGCAAGCCCTTCACCACAATCGAGATCTTCACCAAGATCCAGGACATCCTGGAGAGCTAAGCCATGACACCCACGACAGCTACGCTCACGAAAAAGGAC
>JAJDES010000572.1 GCA_029259675.1 Planctomycetota bacterium | reverse complement strand
CCGAACAAGTTCGCCGTGTCCAAGCGCGTGCGCGGCGTGCAGCCCCTGCCGGTCTACCCGGGCTATTCCATACGACAGTGGTGGGTGGTGCAGGATTGATCGCGTATGAGGAAAGTACCCTGGGCGGCTGCGCGGTTGTTGTTCGCGAGGGATGTGCGGGGCAAGCGCAGCTTGCACCTGCAGTACCTGGAGCGCCCTGCAAGCTGTTGCGGCGTGTTGCACAGCCGGGCTTGCTCCATTGCTTTCAGTTTCACCGGCATGGATGCGTCTCGTGAAGCGATTGCTCATGCTGCTGCCGACTTTGCTCGGCATTCACTTGGTTGCGTTCTTGCTGCTCAGCTTGGCGCCCGGAGATCCTTCTGACATTCGCACGGCCTCCCTAGGCGGAGACAGCGCGGCATTGACCAGTGCCGATGCGGCTACCTTGCGCGAGGCCTTTCGCGAGCGCTACCTATACGATCAGCCGCTGTGGAGGCGTTACTTGCACTCCCTCGGCCCCTTCAACATGGGGCCCACGGGCCACACTTTCTTCGGCGGAACGGGCGAAGAACCCTACGCGGGTCTTTTGGCCTTGGACTTTGGAAACGAATTCTTGCGGCCCCAGGTCCGTGTCGGGCGTGAACTCGCGCGCCGCTTGGTGCCGACGGTGACCATCGCAGCCTTGGCTGTGCTCTTGATGTACGCCGTGGCGTTCGCGGTCGGGTTGATCGGCGCACTGAAGCAGGGTTCCTACTTGGATCGCATCGGCAGCGCAGGAATCTTCGTGCTCTACGCCGTGCCCGGTTTTTGGCTGGCCTTGATGTTGCAGCGCGGCTTCGGTCCGGCCGGGCTTGATTGGCTGCCGACGATCGGACTCAAAAGTTTCAGCGCCGATGCTTCCCACGCATCCGCAGCGGGCGGCGCCGGCTGGTTCGCAACCATCGGCGATCGCGCAGCCCACTTGGTGCTGCCGGTTGTATGTTACGCCTACGCCGGTTTTGCCGTGCTGTCGCGCCAATTGCGTTCGAGCCTCATCGTCAGCTTGCGCTCCGATTACGTTCGCACGGCGCGTGCCAAGGGCTTGGGCGAAGGGCGCATTGTGTGGGCCCATGCCCTGCGCAATTCGCTTTTGCCCCAGGCCATTCTCTTCGCGGCTGTGCTGCCGACTTTGGTGGGGGGCTCGGTGCTCATCGAGAGCATCTTCGATATCCCCGGCATGGGGCGCTACGCCTACGAAGGGCTGTTGCGTCGCGAGTTGAATGTCGTTGTCGCTACGACCTTGTGCTCGGCACTGATGACGGTTGTGGGGCTCTACCTATCCGAATTCCTGACGCAGTGGGCCGATCCACGCACGCGACGTGTCTAGGCCGGGCAGCCAACAGGAGCAGAGCGGGCAGGCGCGCGCAGTCGAGCCGGCCGAGCCAAACGCGCGGGCCCTGCCGGGTGCATGGTCGCGCTTCTCCGGCTTGATCGGGGTTCGAATTGCGGCAGCGGTGCTGGTTGCGGCGGCCGTTTTGGCGGTCTTTGCACCGGTTCTCGCGAGTGACAAGCCGCTCGCATTGCGCGCCGTGGATCACGGGGGCTTTGAAGCAGCACTCGACAACATGGGCAGTATTGCCCTGTCCTTGAACTCGAGCCTGGAAGCAGCCCTCGGCGCGCAACCCACAACGGGAAGTGCGGAGCCGTTTGCTGCGGTGCGCGGCGAGGGCTTGGCCCTTGCGAAGTGCTTGGAAAGCGTAGGGCCATGGGTGGACAACGGGTGGCGCGCGCGGGTTTGGGAAACGGAGTCGGCTTTGCAGGAGTTGCTGGGCCAATTGGATCAACCGCAAGCACAGGCTCGCAGCGTCCAACTCGCAACCCAAGTTGAAGCGCTCCGTCGAGACTTGACCCGGGGAATGGAGCTCGGAGCGGCCGAAGCAGCCGGCGAAGGCACAGCCTCCGCAGCGAATCAAACGCCCGGCCAAAGCGGTGCGTTGCACTTGAGAGCGCGCACGAGTTTTCCCGCATTGGGGGACTTGGCAGGTTGGGAGAGAGCACTCATCGCCTGCACGTTGTTGCTCGGCCCCGTGCTGCTATGGCTGCGCAAGCGCACGCAGCGAACACTCTTCAGGCTGTGGATCGGGATCGCATTTGTGGCGCTTGGGACTTGGGCGTTGTCCGCGGGCATGGCCACACTCTTTGCACGCCAAGGCGTCGATTCGCGCCGCGTGACAACCCGCAATCTTGAGTCCGAAGATATCGAAGTGGAGTGGCAACTGAATTCGCCGCTCGGGGCGGGAGCCAGGGGCACGGACTTGGAGCACAGTTCCCACGGGCCCTCTTGGTCGACACGCACAAGCAATCGGGGGCCCGGGCAAAAGCTCCAATGCAACGGCGAAGAGTTTCATCTCTTGGGTACGGATTCATTGGGTCGGGACTTGTCCGCGCGACTGTTGCACGGCTCGCGCATCAGTTTGAGCGTGGCCCTGCTGGCGACCCTGGCCATGTCGATCATGGGAATTGGACTGGGAGCCCTGGCGGCCATGGGCGGGCGCCTGACCGACGCGTGCGTGATGCGCGCCATCGAATGGCTATCGTCGTTCCCGGCCTTCTTCCTGGTTCTGGCGGCGGTGGCCCTGGTGCCCGAGGATCGACTGCATCCCCTGGCGTCGATCGTGCTGTTCATCTCGCTCGTGGGTTGGACCGAGATCGCACGCCTGGTGCGCTCCGAATTGCTCGCTCTGACGAAGGCGGACAGCGCGTTGGCCGCACGCTCCCTGGGGCTCTCGCCCCTGCGAATCCTCTGCAAGCATCTCCTGCCCGCAGCACTGGGCCCGGTTTTCGTGGCCATGGCTTTCGCTGCGGCCGGCACCGTTCTATTCGAGTCGGGCGTTTCCTTCCTGGGATTTGGAGTGCGCAACCCCGACCCCAGTTTGGGGGCGTTGCTCGCGGAAGAACGCGGCGCGGGTAGCTGGTGGATGCAAGTCTTTCCCGGTCTCGCCATCTTCGTGCTGGTGCTCTGCGCCAACGCCCTCGGCGAAGGCCTTCGACGGGCCTTGGACCCGCGCGCGGAGGAGGGACGCTGATGGACGCAGAACTTCTCCTGCAGGTCACCGATTTGTGCGTCCGTTACGGGCAACCTGCGCACCATGGTCAGCAACAGGGCGGAGTCGTTGACGCGCTGCAATCTGTTTCCTTGGCACTGCGGCGCGGCGAAGCGCTCGCCCT
>JAJDES010000571.1 GCA_029259675.1 Planctomycetota bacterium | reverse complement strand
AACTCCTGCAGAGATGAAGACAGGCGGTAAAGCACAACCGTCGGCAGGCGATGGTGCAACGTGTCCAGGAGGGCCGTGCCCGAAACCGAAAACCCGATCCGAGCTCGGCCAAGAATCTCGTGCAATTTGCCGGCGGGCAATATTTCAAGGGTTTCACCCAGTCCGGCTGCGGCGGCGATGGCGCGCAACCTCGGGGCTTGCGCTTCGCTGCTGGGCGAAAGCAGCACGCGCAGTTGCGGTCTGGTTTTCGCCAGCTCGACCATGACGTCGAGCATCCAGGGCAAGTTGCGTTCGATGACACTGTTGCGGCTGCCGGGCAAGAGGGCAACGCATTGACTATCGGGATCGGGTCGAGTCGCTTCCACCGCAGCCAAATGGTCTTGGATCGGGTGACCGACATGGACGCTGGAAACGCCGTGCCGCTCGAACCACGCGGGCTCGAACGGCAGAATCGTTAAAGCTCGATCCACAGCTTTCTTGTAGCCGTGAACACGCCATGGAGCCCAGCCCCAGTACTGCGGTGTGACGTAATGCACGACGGGAATTCCATAGTGCTTGGCCAAACGACCCAGGGGCACGTGCAGTGCCGGCGAATCGACGGCTACCAAAACGCTTGGTCGCAGGTCGCGCAGGGCGCAGGCGCTGTCGCGCAGGATTCGCATGTAGAAAGGGAGCTGTCCGAATACATCGGATCCCATGGCGGCGCGCGATACCGGATCTCCGCACAGCTCGACGCCCAGGGATCGCAATTTTTCGCCGCCAAGTCCCACAAAGTTCGGCGGCGGCACATTGCGATCGAGCGCATCTTGGCGCAGTGCTTCAATCAATTCGGCCGCGTGTCCCTCGCCCGAGGCCTCGGCACTGGAGATGAAGATTGTCGGACCTTTGCCAATTGAAGAATGGGGCCAGGGTCTCTCCCGGGTTTGCTCGAGTTCAAAGGGGGCGCTGTCCAAATCGCCTTGAAAGCGCGCTTTTAAGGCTTTTCGCTGGAAGCAATAGCTCATCACACGCCAGGGGAGAAGCAGCAAGGCTCCCAGGGCGCGCATGAATTCGGCGGCCACCAAACAGGTCGGTCCGAATTTGTTGCCGGCGCTGTCCAGCTCGAGTTGTGTTGTGCCCTGCGGATTCACTCCGGCTCCTCAAGCTGACCCAGCTCGGCCAGGGCTTTCCAAGCGCGTTGCATCAGAAACGTGTTGCCGTTCGGATTGGCGTGCGCGTCGGCGGGGGAGATGCGCACTCCTGTGGCGGTTTCCGCGGCAGTGAAATTGAAATCAACGTAGGGCACGCCGCGTTCGCGGCACCACTCTTCAACGGCGTCGATGCGCGGCGTTCCGTGATCGAAAAGCACCCAGGGGATTTGTGCAGCTGAGCATTGCTCGGCAATGTCGTTCAAGCCGCGTTCGACGCGCTTCCAACCCTGTACGTAGGGCTCGGTTTGCTCAATCGCAATGGAATCGGCTTGCTGAGCGGAGTTTTCGGCGGCCAGGGTGGAACGCAACACCCACAAGCTGCGCAGGCCCCAGCCCCAATCAAGTATGCGATTGCGCGCGCGCGCAAGGAGTCCGGGCGGGTTCGCATCCAATTGCGAAACCTGCTGCATCAGCTGTCTGAATACAGCGTGCGGATTGTCCGTCAGGTCATTGGTTACGAAGGTCACGACAACCAAATCGGGTTGCAGGATGTCGCGCAGGGTGCGCAGCAAGTCCGCCTCCTGCAAAGTGTTGTATTGCAGGTGGCCCGCATTCATACACCAAAGCGAACGACCACCGCTGCTTTTTGCGTTGCGCTCCAACTTGCGGATCCAGGAATCCTCATCTTGCACGCCCCAGGCCAAAGTGACGGAGTCGCCCAGGAAGAGAATCCGTTTGCGCTCTGAGTCGCCCAGGTCACTGACGGATTCGCCGGAGGAAGCGCGCAGTCCCAGTTGGTCCGTGGCAAATCGAAAATGGGCCAGCTGAAGCTCGTGGGAGCGGCGATTTTGAAAAATCCGGCTGGTGTCGTCGACTTCGGTTCCGAGCAGATCAATGGCCTCTGTCAGGTAGCGGTTGGTGTCCTTGTAGTAGCTGACTCCAAAGGGATCGAATTGCCGGACTCCGTACTCCAGCGCCACAATCCCCACCAGCAGCGATATCAGGGCGCACAGGATGCGTAGGCTCCAGCTCAGGCCGCGACTCCCGGAGCGGGGTGTGGGGGCGGCCGATGAGGCGCTTGGCGTGGGTTCCCTGGGGCTGTTCATGCTGGGGCGCGGGATTGCGCGGCGCCCATTCACCCATTTCATCCCAGTCGCTGCAAGCAGAGAGCGACCTCACTACAATTCCGCCCGTGCTGCGCTTGCTCGGATTCCTGGCCCTGACCTTTGTGGTACTCGCCGTATTGCGAGCGCTGCCGTTTGTCGGTGGATTGGCCCAGATTCCCCTCTTGGGATTCTTTTTGGCTGCCATGATCGTCAGCTGGGGCTTGGCGCGCCTGGGGGAGCACACTCTGCAACTCCGCCGGCAACAAAATTTGGCCAAGGAACTCGGCACTGTGGAGACTCCCTTCGTGCAGGGCAAGCTCGGCAGCCTGATGTTGGCCCAACGCCGATACAAGGCGGCCATTCCACTGCTCGAAAGCGCCCGTGACGGGGAGCCGGAGTCGGCTGAGTGGCACTACCGCTTGGGGCAGGCGTTGCTGGGGGAGCGGCGCGCGGCGGAAGCGGCCGAGAGCCTGAAACAGGCCTTGGCGATCGATGCCGAATACGCCTATGGCGAAGCATCGCTTCGTTTGGCCGAGGCGCTCGCGAGTCTTGGCCAGCACGAGGACGTTTTGGCAGTGCTCGACGGTTTCGATCGAAATCACGGGGAAAGTCCGGAGAGTGCCTACCGGCACGGGGCCGCTCTCAAGGCCTTGGGGCGCAAGTCCGAGGCGCTCACTATCCTGCGCCGCGTTCCCAAGCTGGCAGCCGAAGCCGCGGGCACTCAAAAACGCGGAGCCTCCCTTTGGAGCTTGCGCGCGCGTCTGGCGAGCATGCTTTGAGTCGCTAGTTCGAAGCTTCTTCGGGCTCGGGTTGGCGACCCATTGCGGAGG
>JAJDES010000058.1 GCA_029259675.1 Planctomycetota bacterium | reverse complement strand
AGTTGTGGATTACATCCGCGATTCTTCCGGAGCCAACATCGTTGTGATGCAAGGGGGGGAGATTGAAATTTCCCTCGACCTGACCGACATCCACTGGCGCGACGCCCTCGATCTCGCCGCTGAGTACGCCGAGTGCGTGGTGGACGAACGCCAAGCCGGGGTGCTGATTATCAATCGGCCGCCGCGCGTGACGTTCGTTTTCCCCGAGGCGGACATCACCGAAGTGATTGATGCCATCGCGGCCATTAGCGGTGCGAACATTGTTTGGGCGCCCGAAGTCACAGGCACCATTTCCCTGCGTCTGACCGACGTCCCGTGGCGTCAAGCTTTGGAAGTCGCCGTCAAGACACTCGGTTTTACCGTGGTTGAAGACGAGCGCGGCATCCTGCGCGTGGTCGATCCGCTCAGCCTGCAGGCTCAAATGGAAACGCGCAGCTATCAGTTGCGCTACGTCCGGCCGAGCCCGGACTTCGTGCCCATCATGAATACGGAATTTGCAGCGGGCAATTACCGTACGCCGACGGGACAATTGGAGAAGGACTTTCCCGCCTTGGGAGCACTTTCGAAGGCCCTGTCACCCAGTGGTGAACTCGACTATGTGCCCGGCAAGAATGTGTTCATCGTGCGCGACACGAGTCAGGTGCACGATCAACTCGAAGATTTGCTCGAGCGTCTCGACACGCCCTCGGCCCAGGTCTTGGTAGACGTAAAATTCGTCTCCACGAACGATTCCAATGTCTACAACGTCGGTGTGGATTACGGCGAGAACGGACCCCTGGTCGGCATCTCCGGTGGATCCATCCCGATCACCTTCCCGTTCAATTTGGGCAGCGGAGGTTTCGAAGATATCCTCATCGCCAACCCCACGGGCGAGGGTCCCTATGCTGACCCGCTCTTGAACTTCGGCAACTCGACGGTTCCGGACACCATTTTCGGTGCCTTGAGCTTTACGGGGGTACAGGCCACCTTGCGCTTGCTGCAAAGTGACGAGCTGACCCAGGTCGTTCAAGCGCCGAAAATCATTGCCATCGACGGCCGTCCCGCAACGATCTTCGTGGGCGAGACGATTCGTTACGCAGAAGCCAAGTCCGAACAGGGCCAAGCCGGTGGTTTGCAACTCTCGGTTGCTGAAGCATCCGGTTCTCCCGTGGAAGTGGGCTTTCAGCTTTTGATTCGCCCGCACATCATTCCCGGCACGAACTCGATGGAGATGCAGGTCATCCCCAAAGAGACCAGCCTGTCAGGAACCGGCAATTCGGCCCTGGCGCCGCCCGGCTTTGACATCTTCACGATCGGCGCTTCGGGCCTCGAAGGTTCGATTGCTTTGCCGCGCACGCGTTCATCGACGATTGTTACCAGCATGCTGCTCGATAGCGGACAGACTGCTGTGATCGGCGGCTTGACGACCGACACGGACTTCGAGCGCAATGCGAAGATTCCGTTCTTGGGAGATATTCCCTTGCTCGGTCGACTCTTCCGCAATGAGGTCAAGAATCGCGACCGGCGCAGCTTGCTGGTCTTCATTACGCCCCAGATTTTGCGCTCCAGCTCGGATACGCAGCGTCAGCTCGAGAAAGAGCTGTATCGCCGCCGCGAGGAATACGACGCAGAGCTAACCAACTTGATCTTCGGTGAAGATGGTCCCGAACGAGCCGATGCTCCGGCCGTGCTGACGGATCCGGGCACCGAAGACCTGGACTGGGACGTTTTTGTGGAGCAGGGGGCCGAGGCCCCGGCTGAGGCTCCGGCAGAGGTTTCGCCCGAGCCGCAGCAGTAATCAGAGCCCGTTTCTGAGCTCACAGGCGCCGGTTGGGATTTCCAGTCCCGGCCGGCGCTTGATTCGTTGAGGCGCACAGCGGAAGATTCAGGTTCAGGCGCAGGGCTGGACTAGCGCGGAATTCCGCGGCTCTCCGGACCCCGTTCCGATAGCGGACACCCGCGGGGCCCACGGCCGTCGCTTGGGGGCCGAAGCCCGGCTGAAATCAATCGGGCCAGATCGGGATGGGGCGGCGATCCGACCAGAATTTGCTCGCCCGTCTTGTCGCTTGGATCGATCAGCGTCCGCGAGCCAATCTTGTGCCACGCGGCCTTGTCCAGGCGGATTACAAGCGTCCGGATGAGGCCCCGCTCCGAGGAACAGCTCGCGGGAAATATTCACATCCAAGGCTTGCTCCCAAGCTCCGGGTTTTTCCCGAGGAATGGGATCTGCGAGAAGGAGCTCGCAATAAACACCTTGCGCGGCCGTTGCGCCGCGCCGCTCACAACCGAACACGTCCGCCGCACGGTGGACGAACCTCCGAATTAGCGGAGACCCCGGACCGAGCTCGACTCTTTACGCATACAGCCAGGTAGCTCAGCTACCTCGGCAAGCAGATGCGAAAATGAACGAGCCATGGCGCGCGCGGCCAAAAGCTGCTGCGCGCCGGCCCGAATCTCCCCCGGGAATCGCGGGACCAGTGCCCGTTGCGAGCCCAAACAGTGGAGCGCATCCCGGAATACGCACGGAAGACCCCCAAAAAATGGAATCCAACCACTCGAGCCGCAAGCCGGGCTCGGGGCTGCAGTCCGCATCTAATTCAAGTGCGGATCGATCAGCCGAATTCGGGCTAGCGCCCCATCAACAACACATTCCCTCCCCCCAAGCACCCAACCAGCGCAACAACTCGGAGCCGCCTTCGGCTCCCTCCGGAGCCAACCCGGCGACATCGGCCGAGGGAACGGAGCCGAGCGAGTCGGGCACCAAGAAGCCCCGGAGTGCGCGCCGGCGGCGCGGTGGACGTCGACGGGGGGGCGGATCCGACTCGAAATCGGAGTCGGCTGGCACCGAGCCCGCTCAGGCTTCGGGCTTCTCAGATCGCGATGAACGCGAAGATGGCGGCGCGGCCTCCGATTCCAATTCCGCGGGATCCCGTTCGCGATCCAAGCGCGGACGCCGGAAACGGACTTCGAATCGCGACAGCGGCGGTACACAAGAGGCAGCGGAGGGGCAGGATCGCGATCAGGGTGAAATCGGATTTCGCCATGAAGCCGATTCCGAAGGCGCCCAGGATGTTGGATCGGGTGAATCGCGTTCCCGTTCCTCGCAGCGTACAAGGCGCGTGCGCGGTCGCTCCGGGTCCGCGTCCAAGGCGCGCGCGAGTCGATCGGCGGGACCGGACAATCAAGGTCAGCGCAGTGACCAAGACACCCGTGATGAAGCTTCGGGAGAAACGAAGAGTGAGAATTCGCCCGTGCGCGTGCGGTCCACTCGGCGCAGGCGCAAATCCCGATCGGCATCCGGCGAGCAGGCTGCGGAAAGCAAGGAAGCTACCGACGCGGAGGCTGGTCGCAGTAAAAGGGGCAAGGCTGCCGATAGCGATGATGCTGATGAACAACCCAAGCGCCGCCGTCGCGGTACGCGCGGAGGGCGTCAACGCCGCGGTCGCAATCGTGAGGATTCCGCCGGTGGACCGGTTGGAGTGGAGGCCATACCGGGCGAGGAGGACGAGCTTTCCAGCTTGCCCGATTTGCCTGTCGACGCCGAGCAGGTCGCAGCGGAATCAGGCGCTGCCGTGCGAGACACAGGCTCCCGACGCTCGAGTTCGACGCGCGGCAAGGCCAAGACGAGTCGCAAGCGCGGAAGTTCTAAGGGGCGTCGCAACGCCGCCGATGGGGATGCGGATGAGGCCGCTCCCAGTCGCTCCAGACGAATCTCGGCCAAGCAGCCCGCCCGCCGCACCGTCGTCAAGGAGGTACCCCGGACGCAAGTGATCTTGGTCAATGCCACCGACCCGGAAGAGACCCGCGTTGCTGTGACCGAGGAGGGTCGAATCATCGACTTCCAAATGACGGTCAATCGCTACCAGTCGTTGGTCAATGACATTTATCGCGGACGAGTCGTCAACATTGAGCAAGCCATCGGCGCGGCCTTTGTGGACTTCGGTCAGGGACGCAACGGTTTCTTGCACGCATCGGACGTGCTCTCCGCCTACAGCGA
>JAJDES010000570.1 GCA_029259675.1 Planctomycetota bacterium | reverse complement strand
CTCGCCGCAAAGCCCCCAACGACATCGAAACGACGCCGGGTGCGCGGCTCGAATCCATCGAAGTTCAGCAGCACGGGATATTCACCGGAATGTTGCGGGGCCGCGAAGGAACGGCTGAACTTGTTGCCGCCCAGCGCTTCCACCGGGCCGCGAGGTTGCAGTCCCGTCACTTCAATACCGATGTCCGCTGCGGCCGCACTCACTAGCGGCTGACCCGCTTGATCGTGTGCGTAGGCGACAACTTTCAAGGGTCCGCTGCCCGCGGCGCCCAGAATCCGCTCGCTCGGCAACAACTCAACCAATTTGGGCTCAACCGGAGTCAAGGCCGTACCGGCGGGAACTGCCGGCAGCTCAAGTTCAATTCCGGACGGATAGCTGACGCGCAAGTCCGCATAGGGCTCTTGACCCAAACCCAAAACCAACTGTTCCGCGTTTTGTGATGCCGTGGGCGCATCGTTGCCCACGGGCCGGACATGTACATAGCCTTCGCTGTCCGTCCACTCCACAATCACGCCGCCGGGGGCGGAAGTCGTGGACGTGGGCGCAATCGTAATGCTGTTGCGATCGGCCCGATCCAATCGATTCTCATAGAAGCGCAATCGGCCTTGAACCGGCGCGACAAAGAGGTCGACGTCCCCGTCGGCGTCCATGTCGGCCACAGCCAATCCGCGATCGTCGAAGTCGCGCGCTTCGTCCCACAAGTCAGAACTGTCCCGGAACTCGAAGCCTTGGCTTGGGCCGCTGCCAAGAAAAATACCATTCGGCTGTTGGCGCGGGTCGTTGTCGGCCACGTGGCCGTTGATCACGATCAAGTCGAGCCAGCGATCGAGATCCAAATCGATGAAACTCGTGCCCCAGCTCACTTCATAAAAGCCATCCCCACTTTGGCCGGGCACGAAGTCATTGGAGAGGCCGTAATCCGCAGCGGCGTGTTGAAAGCCGTTGCTCGGATACCCGATCGGGAAGCCCATGTTCAGCAACAGGAAGTTGCGACCATATTCTGTTTTGAACACGTCCAACTGCCCATCGTAATTCACGTCTCCAAAGGCCATGCCCATGGTGGTCTCCGTTTGCCAGAACTCCGTGGCAATCGAAACATTCTTAAAGGACGCACCCGGTTGCCCCTGCAAGGCAATATCTGCAGCGAGCGAGTTCAAACCCATGGAAAGGCTGACGTTGAAGTCATTGCCGACAAATACGTCGAGAGAACCGTCGCGATCCAAATCGACTGTGCCCACAACATGGGTGGACCCACCGACTCCCAAACCCCACTTGGGCGTTACGTCCTCAAAGCTGCCGCCGCCGCAATTGCGATAGGCGATGTTCGGCGTGCCGTGAAACTCCCCCAAGTAAAGATCCAAAAGCCCGTCTTGATCCAAATCGGCCCAGCGCGCGTGGATGGTATGGCCGCGGCCTTCAACTCGAGCTAGGGCGCTAACGTCCGTGAAGCGGTAGCCATGCTCATTGCGGTAGAGCCGATTGTGTCCCGGCACGGCGCCATTCCCACCCGCTGCCGCACCCATGAACAGGTCCAAGTCGCCATCCCCGTCGTAATCGCCCAGGGCGGGCACTCGATCCAATTCGCCGGCATTGATGCGCGCAATCGAACTGCGATCCACAAATTGAGGCGCCCTGTATTCGAAGACGTGATTCGGTTCGAGACCGCCGGCTGCAACCACATCAAAATCTGCGTCGCCGTCGAGATCACCGAGCGCGATGCCCGATTGCACCCAATCCAGCATGACCGTGTCGTCACCAACCACGTCCAAGCCGGGACCGTGCCTGTGAATCAATCCAAGCGCGGCGCCGCGCTCCACCAAGCTCGAACCCTGTGCCTGCAAAGCCATGGTTGTGCCACCGTCGGCTCCCGCTGCCGTAGTTGGCTCCGCGACGCTTGCTCCACCGACGAATAATGCTCGCAGCCGGCCGGCTAATGCGTTTGACGCAATCGAAGGAAACAATGTCGCAAAGAGTTCACTCCCCTTCGAACTTGCAACATCCTTCGAAGCTGAATTTCCGTTGTTGACAGGGTTTCTGCGACCCTTGCCAAGGCGCGGGGTACTTTTGGACAAAGCGACCCGCTGAGCCTGTGTCAGCCTTGCTTGCCCCGAATCCTGGGCGCTGACTCCCTGGGAGGGCGCACACAACAGAGTTATTACGAGACAGGCGAACTTGGCCCCTTTGGAGCCTCCAGTGGGATGAATGGGGGTACTCATAAGGGTCTCAATCCTATCATTGGGATGGCTGTTCCTGTCGGGTCTCAATCTCATTCAGCCCAGGGGAGGCTTGGGAGCCCAACGAGTGCGCCGCTTTCAACTCCCCTGTGTGCATCCAAGGACGAAACAAGTAGAATGCATGGCTGGAAATTTCTGAACTGGCGTCCTAAGTCCAGGATGAGAAACGCCTTCCAGCGCTCTCCCCAGGCTCCATCCCAACCGCGGGGCTCCAACCCAGCAACGGCACGCCCTCCGGCAAATCTCCCCCAGTATTTCCCCCCGCAGCCGTTCGGGCGATCCGGGTTCCCGAGTTCGTCACGAGAGCTAGATTCCGCTCGCTCAACCTCTTTCATCCCCGTTCGCCCGTGCGGACTTCGCCTTGATCCTTGGCTCACGGCCAATCAAAGCTCCCAACACCTTCCCAAGCCCTGCCAAATGAGTCCTGCCAAGCAGCAAACCAAACACCAGCCCGCAGCTGCCATCCACTTCAAAGCCTGGCCGGTTGTCCGCCAGGAAGTCGTGCGCGCCATTCGCGCCAATGCCAGCGAAGAGCGCGCTCGAACCATATTCCCCACAAGCATTTACATTGAGGGTTATCCCGGCCCGGGGATCACGACTGCGACCTTCAAGGCCACCTGGCGCGGACCCGAGCCCCTCACCCACCGCGTGAGAATCGCCCTCGACAAGGATTCCCCCAATCCCGCCGAATTGCTTCGCTCCTAGAAGTTCGCCCATAGAAGCATTCTCAAGTCTCCCCTTCCGGCTTAGAATCCGGCACCTGTGGATTCCGCACGCGAGGAATCCATAAACATCAAGAGGAGACAACGAATGAAGGGGATACTCAACGGGGCCTCGGCCCTGTTCGTGGCCGCAGTCTGTTCCACCGCAGCTGCCGCCCAAAGCGT
>JAJDES010000569.1 GCA_029259675.1 Planctomycetota bacterium | reverse complement strand
CCGCCCAACCGAACTCAACTCCATAAACGCCCTCCGCAAGTTCAGCGAAAAGCGGGTTGGCTGCCATGCCCGTCATGAACATGGCCGCTGCCACAAGGTTGGTGTGCGCGCCCACCAACGCCAAGTACGCACCGCCGCGTTCCGGCGAGGTATCGGGTTCCGATCCCAATGCACGCGCGAGGGATGCACTGATCGGTGCCAGGATCCCTCCTCCTCGAGCCGTGTTCGAAGGAACCAACGGGCCGAGAGCGAATTCCGCCGCCGCCTGCGCGAAGCCCAGACCGAGAGTTGAGCGCCCCAACTTGACGACAAGCCAAAGCGCAATGCGACGCCCGAGCCCGGTGGAGCGAATGGAGCTGGCCAGAATGAAAGCTCCGACAACCAGCCAAACCACTTTTTCACCGTAACCGGCCAGCGCTTGCTCGAACTCCAATGCGCCCAACAACGGACACGCCAAGAGGCCCAAAAGAACCATGGGACCCATGGCGATGGGTTGCAGCAAGAAGCCCAGGATCACTGCGCCGAACACCCCCAACAAGCGCCAGCCCTCGGGGCTCACTCCTTCCGGGTGGGGAGCTTGGCCGATGACGACCGCGACCAGGACGCAAAGCGACAGTCGCCCCCAGCGCACAACTAGTGGATTGCCGCTCGACATGCCAAGACCCTAGCCCAAGTCCCCTCCTAGCTCACGCTGCAATCGCCACATGCACCGTCCCTCGAAAACGGGGCAACGCCGTTCCCGCCCCGCAGAGGTTCGCAACGATCGACCCTAGTCTGTCCCGCCGGGCCCCGGCTAAGCTACTTTGCGCACAGGCATGCAAACCAGATTCATAGCCGGCAACGTCGTCATCCGTCCCTGGCAATCCAGCGACGAAGAGGAGTTCTACTGCGCGATTCGCGAATCCGTCACTGAACTGGAGCCTTGGCTACCCTGGGCCCACGGCAAGTACAAGCGCCAGGACACGCGCACATGGTTGGCATCTAGAACCATGGAATGGGATTCGGGCTCAAAGTATTCCTTCGCCATTGAAGACGCGCAAAGCCACCAGCTCCTCGGCGGCTGCGGCCTGAATCGCATTGATCGCGAGCACCTGATCGCCAACTTGGGCTATTGGGTGCGCAGCACATGCTGTCGTCGCGGGATCGCGACGAGCGCGGTCAAGCTCCTGTCCCAGTTCGCCTTTCGGCAATTGAATCTTGCCCGCATCGAAATCGTCATCATTCCCACCAACATCGCGAGTCGCCGCGTAGCGGAGAAATCGGGCGCGCAATTCGAAGGCTTGCAACGCAATCGCTTGAGCTTGCGCGGATCCAGCTTTGATGCGGCCATGTATTCCCTAACTCCCCACGACTTGGCGCAGGGGAAGCAGCCGGCGGCGGCAGCTGGTGAATAAACGAACTTAGCTCGGACGACGCATGGCCATGCGACCCAGCAAGTACATGATCAGGCCGATGGTCCCAAGGGCAATCCAGGCTGCCGTTGCCGAGGACACTTGGGGCGGGAACCCGACGATTTTTTGACCCCCGTTTACTCCCACCCACAAGGCCAAGAGCACTCCGGTAAGGCCTCCGCCGCCGACAAGTCCCGATGCGAAGAGCACACCTTGCTCGCGGCGCTGCTCGCTGACGGCTTCACTTTGCCTGCGACTCAACAGCCAACGCGTGCAGCCACCCGCGAACACAGCAGCCATCGTGTACAAGGGCAAGTAAACCCCCACCGCGAAAGCCAAAATCGGCAAGCGCAGCAGGGCGCCGACGGCCGTGATGCCGACGCCGATGAAGATCAGCGCCCAGGGCAGGTTTTTGTCCAATACGCCGTCGATCACAAGCTTCATCAAGACCGATTGAGGCGCTGGCAACTCTTCACCACCCAGGCCTCCCTCGACGTTGTTGTGCAGCAGCATGACGACCAAACAGACAACGCCGGCCGATGTAATCACGCCAATCAGCTCGCCGATTTGTTGCAACTTCGGTGTGGAGCCAAGCACGTAGCCTGTCTTCAGGTCCTGCGAAGTATCTCCCGCAATGGACGCCGCAATGCACACGACCGTGCCCACCATCAAGGCCGTCGCTTTTCCGGCCGTGTCGGTCCAACCGAGGAAGTAAAAGATCGCGCTGGTTCCAAGCAGCGTGGCAATCGTCATGCCCGATGTGGGATTCGAAGTCACTCCAACTAATCCCACGATGCGCGAACTGACCGTCACGAAGAAAAATGCGAAGACTGCGATCATCAGTGACGCCAGGCCGCGCGTCAGCGTCGAGTCGATAAAGCCCAAAATGCCCGGCACGAAGGTAAGTACGAGCAAAATGATGGCCGCCAATGAGCCCGCCACCTTGAAGGACAAATCGCGATCGGTGCGAGCAACGGCCTTTTCATCGCTCTGCCCCATGTGCTTCATGCCGATTCCAAAGGACTCAATCATGGTCGGGATCGACTTGATCAAAGTGATGATTCCGGCTGTCGCAACAGCACCGGCTCCGATATAGCGCACATAGCGGTGCCAAATTTCCTTGTGGGACATGTCCGCGATCAACAAGTCCGTCTCGGGGAACACAGGCGCGGCTTGGCCCTGCCCCCACCAATTGATTAACGGGATGATCACCAGAGCGGAAAGCGCTCCGCCACCCGCCATGACTGCGGCCACTCGAATTCCAAGGATGTAGCCGACTCCAATCAAAGCGGGGGAGACGCTGGCCGAGACTTGTGCCTTAAAAGGCAAGTCCAAGTGAAATTTGCCGGACACCAACTTGAAGCCGTCGGTCACCAACTTGAACAACATCCCGAATCCAAGTCCCCAAAAAACGCCTGACGCTTGCTTCGAATTACCCTGGGAAGCAACCAAGACTTCCGCGCAGGCCATGCCTTCGGGATAGGGCAACTTCCCGTGTTCCCGGACAATCAAATATCGCCGCAGGGGAATCATGGCCAACACGCCGAGCAAGCCGCCGCACATGGCCAGCAAAGTGATTTGGCTCCAGGCCGGGTTCATGCCCCAAATGAACAACGCCGGAATGGTGAACAGCACTCCCGATGCAACGGATGAACTGGCGGATCCGATGGTTTGCGAAGTATTGGCCTCGAGAATGCTGTGACTGCCGCCGAAGGCGCCCAACAATCGAAAGGCAACGATGGTCATGACCGCGACCGGAATCGACGTGCTGATGGTCAGGCCGGCCTTGAGGCCCAAGTAGGTGTTCGCGGCACCGAAGATCATCCCCAGCACAATCCCGGAGATCACCGACTTCAGGGTGAACTCGGATAGGTCCTGGCCGTGGGTTAGGGGAACGTAGGTTTCGCCTTCACGCAGGGTGTAGGCACTGGTCGGGAGCTTGCTTTGGGTCATGGTGCTGCCGATTGGTGTACCGAGCTGAAGCGTGTCACGCCACGTTGCAGCCGAAAATCGAGCTTGGCGGCTCGAAACACCATTCCTGCGCGCAGTCGCGCCCCATTCCGGCATTGAAAGCCAGTGGGGCCTCAAGCGTTGGGCGGGAGTGAGTCGAAAACAGCATCGGCCCCACCCAAGCCTCCACCACTCGCCTCGACCGACGCTTGGAAAAAGTTTCCCAATCGCACAGCGACCCGATGACGAACACAACTGAGCAGCCGTCCGCAAGCACCACGCAAGAGCGCACCAATCCGACCATCACTGAATACGTTCTGGTCGTGCTTGTGATGGGCATGATCGGAGTCATGGCGGTTCCTAAGGGCAGCCCGACCGCGCCCAAGCAAGATCTCTACGCACAAGCTGCGACGGAACGCCTGTGCACAGAGCTCGATCGCTTTCGGGCAGCCATTGTCGATTACTATGCGGATCACGGCGTGTTGCCCGGTTACGTTCCCGGGCAATCGCGGGTCCGTGCCCACGGACGAGCATCGGAGAAGCAGTTCACTTTGCAGCTAACTCGCAACACCAACGGCTGGGGCCAGCCGGGCAGCGGCGTGCGCTACCCCTTCGATCCCGTTCTGTGGGAAGGCGTTCCGGTCAATCCCGTCAACGGCCTCGACACGGTGCTTGTGTTGGATGACGAAACAGAGTTTGAAAGTGAAGCGGACGGAACCACGGGTTGGACCTACAAGCCCCTGACTGGTGAATTGCGCGCCAACTGCCGCGGACGAGTGGAAAGCTTGGGCAAGTCCTACTGGGAGCTGTAGATCCATGGGAATGAACTCCCATGGGCGCTCCGCCTTCACCTTGACGGAGCTGGTGCTGACGCTTGCGCTAATCACCGTTTTGGCGTCGATTGCACTGCCCACGTACTTTGGGCGGCCCGAGGTGACCCTGGAGAACGCCGCCGTTCTCATGGCCAAGGATTTGCGCCAAGCGCAGAACCGTGCGGCCTACTTGGGGCAAGCGGTGGACTTTGTAATCGAACGCGACGGCAGCGGATACAGCATCAGCGATCCGATTGCCGCTGACGGCAAGCACATGAAACGCGATTACAGTCACGATGCCGTATTCGAAGGCGTGCGCATCGTAAACGTCAACTTGGGCCCCAGCATGGCCTTCCATTTCAGCCAGCGCGGCATCGCCCTCGGAGGCGGATCCGTGACTTTGGCCTACGCCGGGGAGTCGCGCGTTCTGCGCGTGAGCTCGGGCAGCGGCCACATCCAAATCGACGGCTCAACTTCCGGTTGGGTCGATTTGGATCGCTAGCAAAAAATCGACGAGCGCCCGGTCCGCCGCCGGCGCCGCGATGGATCGCGAGCTATTTGATTTTCTCGCGCCAGGCCTGAATGCCGCCCTTTACGCAGAGCACGTTTTCGAACTTGTGCCCAATGAAGTAGGAGGCCACGTTCAGCGACCGGTCGCCTTCCAAGCAAGTGAAGACAATGCGGCGATCCTTGGGCAGCTCCATGTACTTTTCGGAATTGCTGTAATCCATCGATTCCGCCGGCTCGAAGGCTCCGCTCTCCAGCAGCTCATCCGCGCTGCGCACGTCGATAAACGAGAAGTCTTCGCCGGCCTGGATCCAGCCCTGAATCACTTCCGGTTCGGTTTGAATCTTTTGATCCAGTTCATGCGAAGTGGCCAAAAACGTGATCACTTCGTTCACATCAAGAATGTTGTGATCCTTGCAAACCTTGGACAGGGGGTCTGTGGCTTCATAGCCGCAGGAGGAGCAACCACCGATGTGATAGCGCTGGAATAGCGCACGTTGCGCGGAGGGGATCTGGGAGAGGATTTCCCCCATCGTTGACTCGGGAGTGACGGTAACGGTGCTCACGGCTCTAACTTCGGTTGCGACGGGCTCATAGAGGTCCCGGCAGATTCTTGAGTTGGGCGGCTTGGGAGAAGCGGCTGGAGCGCCGAATCCAAACTGGGAAGGCGCTCCTGAACCCGTAAACGATAACCCCGATTTCGAAGGCTCCCCAGGCAAAAAAGCGGCCTGGGTGCGGGCCCGGCGGCTGCGCCCGAACGGGAAGCAAAACCGCGTCCGCCCAAGTCCGCTCATTGCCCCTCAGGGGCCGCTTCCGCCGGCGCGGGAGTCGCTCGCCCATCGCCGTGCAATCTCCCAAGCTAGCCCGTCCGGCGGCCCCGCCGTAGGCTGTTCGCCCCCAGCGGGCCCAATTGGGCGAACCGATGGGCAAACGCAGTCCAAAGTCCCACTGATTCCATGGTTGAGCAGCTAATTACCCCGCGATCCGAAAACTACGCACAGTGGTATCAGGATGTGATCCACAGGGCCGAACTCGCGGAGGCTGCCGGAGTCGTCAAGGGCTGCATGGTGATTCGTCCCCACGGCTTCGCGATCTGGGAAAAAATGCAAGCGGATTTGGATGCGCGTTTTAAGGCCACCGGCCACAAGAACGCCTGCTTTCCGCTGCTGATTCCGATGAGCTTCATCGAGAAAGAAGCCGAACACGTCGAGGGCTTTGCGCCCGAATTGGCCGTAGTCACCCACGCCGGCGGAAAGCAGCTGGAGGAGCCCTATGTCATCCGCCCGACGTCGGAGACCATCATCGGGCACTTCTTCTCCAAATGGATCGATTCGTACCGCGACTTGCCGCTGTTGATCAATCAATGGGGCAACGTCATGCGCTGGGAATTGCGCACACGACTTTTCCTGCGCACGGGCGAATTCCTCTGGCAAGAGGGTCACACGGCCCACGCCACGCACGAGGAGGCCCAAGAAGAAGTGCGCCGCATGCTCGACGTTTATCGCGACACTTGCCACGAATTGCTGGCCATGCCGATCGTGCGCGGAGTGAAAACCGCCCACGAACGCTTCGCTGGAGCCACGGAAACCGTTTGCATCGAAGCTTTAATGCAAGACGGCAAGGCGCTTCAGGCGGGAACCAGTCACGACTTGGGCCAAAACTTCGGCAAGGCCTTTGACGTCATGTTCCAAAACCAGGAAGGCGAGCGCGATTACGTGTGGCAAACCTCATGGGGAGTTTCAACTCGCTTGGTGGGTGCCTTGATCATGACGCACTCCGATGACGACGGCTTGGTACTGCCGCCGCGCCTGGCGCCGATCCACGTCGTCATCGTGCCGATTTTTCGCAAGGAGCACGAAAAGAGTCAGGTCATGGAGGCCGCGCAGCGCATTGCCGCGGAATTGCGCGACGACGGCTTGACCATTGAGATCGATGATCGCGAGGGCATGAAGCCGGGGGCCAAGTACTACGAGTGGGAGCGCAAGGGCGTGCCGCTGCGGGTTGAAATCGGTCCGCGCGACATCGAGAGCGGCTCCGTCATGATCAAGCGCCGCATCGCCGGTTTGGACGAGCGCGGCAAGCCCATGAAGGAGAAGCTGCCGATGGAAGGCCTCGGTGTTTCGATCGGCCGCGTGCTCGACGAATTCCAAGACTTCCTGTTCGATCGCGCCAAGAAGCGCTTGGAAGAGAACACGATCACCGCCAACAGTTGGGACGAATTCACCTCCGCCTTCGAAGGCAACAAGTCTCAATTCGTTTATGCCCATTGGGACGGCAGCACGGAAACTGAAATTGCCATCAAAGAGGCAACCAAGGCTTCCATTCGCTGCTTGCCCTTCCCCGAGGACGGACCGGCTCCCGAACCGGGCAAGTGCATCAAAACCGGCAAGCCCTCAGAGCGCCTGGTGCTATTCGCCAAGAACTACTAGACCGGCCGGCGCGGGCCCCCCATTCCCGGCGCCACGCAACGCACGAGCGAAAGCTACTGTCGTCGCCGCCTGAAGCGCGCTTGTCTCTTGCGGGCGGGACCCGAGTTGGAAAAGTCGTTCGTCTCGAAGCGATGGGAGTTAGGACGTGAATTGGGCCGCCCCGCGCTCAAACGCTTTGGCCGTGACGGGCTTTGTGCCTGCGCTCCCGCTTGAATCGCGCTGGGTTCAAATGGGAGCCTTGGCCGCACTGTTGCTATTGGCACTGGCCTTGTTCCTGAGAGCGCATGCATTGATTCGAGTGCGCAAGGCCGCGCTTCAAGACTTACCCGAAGCGCTCCACGGCCCGGCTTCCCCGCAGCAAGCAGGTCGCAACTTGCGCGGCTTCGGCTCGCTGCTATTGGTAGCTGCACTTGTGGCCGGGGTGACAAGCAGCATTCCGATCAAGTGGATCGTAGCGCTGGCAAACACAGGAGTCCTGTCGCTTGCACTTTCGCGCTGGTGGCGCGCACGCAGCGCCTTGCGTGTCCTATCAAAATTCGCCCAGCCGAAACTGCTCGAACGACTGGAGCGCAACCTCTCCCACGCCCAAACCAGCCGCACGGCCCAAACGCGCAAGCGTCGAGCGGAGCGCTCATTGGAGTTGCTCCATCACTTCGATGCTTTGCGATTAAAAATTCCAACTTCGGCAAGCCGGAGCGAATTGCGAGCCATCGCTCGTTGCGCCGATGTCATCGACGCTGTTGAGAAGGCACGCAACACGCGCACAAGTTCGGCCCAATCCAGACATTTGCTGCGAGCCAAGGAGCTCATGACAGAGCTGGGTATTGACGACGCTGAGCTATTGCTGGCCAATGCCCGCGACCCGCGCAACAACGCCTACATTCGCCTGACGGACATCGAATCCGACCTGTCGCGATTGGCCCCGCCTGAAAACCCCGTCGAAGTCGAACAGACTCAGACAGAAAAGCTTGCAACAGCAAGTTCCCGGGCAGCCACGCCAGCAACGCCGGAGGTCGCCCCTTCGATTGAGCGCGAAGCGGAGTCCACGGAACCTCCCGCTGTTGCCGAAAAGTGGTTCGGGCCGGGCTCCGAGCTAACCGTCGCAGGCGTCACCATCGGCTCAGGCATGGTCTACGCGCGCGTCCCAAGCGCAAACGATTCCGAGCTTGGCGGCAGTCTGGAACGGCCGCCTGAAGAGCCCTCTTGCCTTGTGGATCTGGACTCGGCCCCGATAAAAAGATCCAAGGGCAAAGACAGCAAGGCTCGCCCTTCACTCGCATTCGCCAACCTCAGCAAGCGCAAACGAGATGGCTACTTGCAATGGCTGGCCTGGAATCGAGCCGATCCCGACGCACCGCCCGAATACTTGCAGTTATTCCTTTACGGCTTGGAGCGCCGCGTCCTTTCGGACTATGAAACGGGGCAATTCGATTCAAACGAATTACCGTTGCTCCACGGCGAGTTGTCGCGATTGCTCGAGCATTACGCTGAGCGCTCGGATCTCGCCGTCACACTAAAGCCTTCCTTGGAAGCGCTGCGCGAGCGGGTCGAGCTCCAAGCCGCCCACTCCGGCTTGAGGCAAGCACTTGCGGCTTCACAACCCGAAGCCGGCGATGCGTTAGAACGGCCCGAAAATGCCAAACAGCCCCAGCCTGCCGATCTCTTCGCCCTGCGCGTTGAACTCGGCCAATTGGCACTCGCCGGAGCAGACCTCTCGGCGGACTTGGCCTTGCAATGGGCGCGCAACTCCAAAGCCGTCGCTTTGCGGCGTTCCGCCCAACGCTGCCACAGTGAGTTTGATCGACTCTTTCGAATCTTGTTCGAACGCAGTTCTTCCGCCCCGCAGGCGCTAACCAACATTGAGCGCAAGATCGTCACGGAGACCCGCGCGCAAAATCCCAGCCTCGGGCGCCCGGCCTTTGTATTCACATCCAAACTGCCCGACTTGATCGATGAGCCGACCTGTGTGCGCCAAATTGCCGAAGTGGCCAACACAACAAGCTCCCGGCTCGCCCCCTACAGTCGCTTGCTCGGCAAGCAACCCAAACTGCGCGGATCCCTGCGCGCCGCAACGCTGCTGCCCGAGGAACTTCAAGGCCGCGAGCACCCCGCTTTGGCCGAGTTGGCCCCGCGCCTCGAAACACTTTTTTGTGAACGAAAAGTCGGCGAACAAAGCTGTGCAGCGCTGCCCGGTGCCGAAATCCTTTCATTGTGGAACACGTCTGAAACCGTCGATCAAGCGAATGCCACCGAGTGGACGCGTGCCACTGCGGTAGCCGCCGCTCAGTTGTTCGGGCGCCTCGGCTACGGCTTTGAACCCGACCCGCGTTTCGGAGGTCCGCCGCCGAAGGATGATGGTCAGGCCGTACTCTTCAAACTCATCGGGGACGATCATCAAAGCCCGTCGGACGCCTACCGCGCCGCAGTTGTGCTTTTGGGCCTCGGCACGCTCGTGGCGGGAGCCGATGGTTCCATCGGCCAAGCGGAACAAGACAAGCTCGAAGACTCCATCCAATCCGCACTGAACCTGGACGCGGGTGAACGCCGGCGCTTGGAGGCACATTTGGCATGGCTGCTCAAAGAACCGCCAAGCTTGGTGGGCTTGCGCAAGCGCGTTTCCAAACTCGACTTGGACGACCGCAGCAAATTGGGCTCTTTCCTAGTCTCGATCGCGTGGGCCGACGGCTATGCGGATCCGCGCGAAGTCGCCCTGCTCGAACGCGTCTTCGCCGCGCTTGAATTGGATCACAAAGAGCTGCACGCCAAGTTGCACGCAGCCGCCACGGGAGTCGCCCATTCGGATGACGACTCGAACCCGGTCTTGATCGATCCTGAGCGCGTAGCCAAAAAGTTTGAGCAAACGGCCCGTGTCGGGCGCCTGCTCGGACGCATTTTCGAAGAAGAGGAACCCGAACAAGACTTGCACGAAGCACCTGAAACCGCGGGCGGCAATTCCAGTGCTGCAGACCCACAAGATGCTGTTGAAGGCAACCCACTTGCCGGCTTGGATCGCAAGCATTCCGCTCTACTGCGCGCATTGAGTGAGAAGAGCGTTTGGGAGCGAGACGAGTACGAAAGCCTCGCATCCGAACTGGGACTCTTCCCCGACGGAGCCCTCGAGACATTGAATGATCTCGCGTGGGACAAATTCGACGCCCCCCTGCTTGAGCAAGACGAACAAATCGAGCTGGATCCCGAGCTACTGCAGCAATTGCTCGTCGAAGAAGCCTGAACCGATTCCGCGGCCTGAACGCGCGCCGGATCCAGGTTTAGGCGGCATGCAACGCAAGCCGGCGCAATCTTGCTTCCATCACTCAATCCAGGCCGTGTTCGCGACCCTGAATGGGACTATTGAGCCAGTTGCGAGCCGGCCGGATATGCTGTGGCCCCTCAGCCATCCCCGCTCGAAGCAAAGCGGGACAGGCCTCCGCAAACCGATTCGACGATTGCCCACGTGAGCCAGAAAATTCGTACGCGCGACCGCGACGCCATCCTTCAAGCCCTTCGAACCGGAGTGGTCCCCCGCCGCGGCCTGCAGCACATTCAAGTTGGTCGAGCCGATGAAGTGGCTGCGATTGTCAAAGACTTGGAGGGCATCGCCGACGGCGGAGCTTCGATTCGCTTCGCAATCGGTGAATACGGTTCCGGCAAGACCTTCTTCTTGCACCTGTTGCGCGTCGTCGCCATGGAACAACGCTTTGTTTGCATGCACGCGGACTTGGCACCCGACCGGCGCCTGTTCGCGACCAAAGGCCAAGCTCGAAGCCTCTATGCTGAATTGGCGCGCAACATGGCCACGCGCTCCAAACCCGACGGCGGCGCTCTTTCGAGTTTGGTCGAGCGCTTCATTGGCGCAGCGGCGGAGGAGGCCGGCGCGCAAGAAGTAGATGTCGAGGACCTGATTTCCGAGCGTCTAAGCTCACTGCAAGAATTGGTCGGCGGCTATGACTTCGCGCAAGTGATCGCCGCTTACTGGCGCGGGCATTCGACGGAGAATCCCGTCTTGCAAGCGGATGCCGTACGTTGGCTGCGCGGCGTGTTCAGCACGCGCACGGAAGCTCGCAACGCGCTCGGTGTGCGCACCATTGTCGACGACGCCGGCGTTTACGACCAGCTCAAGCTATTGGCGCGATTCTCACGGCTCGCAGGCTATTCCGGCCTTTTCGTCTGCCTCGACGAAATGGTCAATCTGTACAAGCTCGCCTCGACCCGCGCGCGCACGAGCAATTACGAGCAAATCCTCCGCATTCTCAATGACGTTCTGCAGGGCGGCGCGGAGGGCATCGGTTTTCTTCTGTGCGGCACACCCGAATTCCTGTCCGACACACGCCGCGGATTGTTCAGCTACGCCGCGCTCGAATCGCGTTTAGCGGAAAATCGCTTTGCAGGCGACGGCTTGGTCGACCTATCCGGTCCGGTCATTCGACTCGGCAATCTTCAACCCGAAGACCTGTATGTCCTGCTCCACAAGCTCACGCAAATTCAGTTTGGAAATGAGCCGGAAGATTGCTTGCTACCGGAAGAGGGAATCCGCGCCTTCATGGAACACTGCAGCACTCGCATAGGCGACGCTTACTTCCGCACTCCGCGCAGCACGATTCGCGAGTTTGTCGGTCTCCTGGCGGTCCTCGTCCAAAATCCGGAAACAAGTTGGGAAGAGCTTGTCGGTCGCGTTCACGTCGATGTGGAGTCCAACCCCGACCTGGAGCCCGGCGACCCCGATCTCTTTGACGACGATGACAACGGCGAAGCAGAGAGCGACACCGAAGAAGAGGCTGCGGCGGAAACCTCCGGCGGCGCAACTGGTTCTAATTCCGGCGGCGCATCGAGCGACGACGACGACCTCGCCTCCTTCAAACTCTAAGACAGCGCCCAAGGGATAGTGATGGAGCATCCTGGTTTCGACTCCTTGCACGAAAAAGTGCGGCGCTGGATCGTACGCAAGGGTTGGGATTCTCTGCGTCCGTTGCAGGAACGGGCTTGCGTCGAATTTGAATCGGGAGATGGCGACTTGATCTTGGCCGCGGGAACGGCGGCCGGAAAAACCGAAGCGGCCTTCTTGCCGATTTGCTCGAAGTTGATCGGCAGCGGTCACGAGGGCTTGCGAGCACTCTACGTCGGCCCGCTCAAGGCCCTGATCAACGATCAGTTCTCGCGCTTGGAGGAGTTGTGTCGCGAGCTGGATATCGAAGTTCACCGTTGGCACGGCGATGTATCCAGCTCCCACAAAGAGCGACTGCTCAAATCTCCTTCCGGGATTTTGCTGATCACGCCGGAGTCTCTGGAGGCCATTTTCACTCTGCACGGCACTCGACTTGCGTCTTTGTTCTCGGGCTTGGAATACGCCGTGATCGATGAGTTGCACGCTTTCCTAGGATCCGA
The DNA here is from genome assembly GCA_029259675.1 of Planctomycetota bacterium. Taxonomy (GTDB): domain Bacteria; phylum Planctomycetota; class UBA1135; order UBA1135; genus JAJDES01. Next base: position 12,715 of record JAJDES010000569.1, on the reverse strand, counting down.
GCGCGGACGTCAATTGCAATCTTTGCTGCATCGCATCGAGTGCATCCCCGAGCGCAAAGAACGCAAACTTAGGCGAGTCGGACTCAGCGCAACACTGGGCGATCTTTCGCTCGCCTCCGCGTTTCTGCGACCCGAAGAGCCCGAGCGAGTACACGTCCTGGAGGCCGCCGGTTCCGGGTCCGAGTTGAAGCTTCAACTCAATGCCACGCTTCAACCGGCGCCGATTGCAAAATCGGGCCCCAAGTCGGGTCGGGCAACATCCGCCGATCACAATGGCGAAGAGGCCGAGGAGCAATCCCCGGACTTGATTGAATTGGTTGATCACCTGTACCGCAATTTGCGCGGTGCGAACCATTTGATCTTCACCAACAGTCGCGCGGACGTCGAACTGATCTCCTCCCGCCTGGCGCTTCGCTGCGAAGAGGATCGGGTTCCGCTCGAATTCCTTCCCCATCACGGAAGTTTGTCGCGCGAACTGCGCGAGGATGTGGAATCCAAACTTCAGAATAGCTCGCGCCCGTTCAGCGCAGTTTGCACGACCACATTGGAGATGGGCATCGACATCGGAGGCGTGGCCAGCGTCGCCCAAATCGGTCCCCCTAGTTCCGTGGCCGGCTTGAGGCAGCGGCTGGGTCGTTCCGGGCGACGGGGCGAAGCCGCCATTTTGCGCATGTACGTGCGCGAGAAAGAAGCCGAAGTGGATACGCCCTTGGAGCTCGCGCTGCATCCGCAATTGTTGCAATCGATTGCGGCTGTCGAATTGCTGCTTGAAGGATGGTGCGAGCCACCGGAGGCCTCGGCCCAGCACTATTCAACGCTGATCCAGCAGATTCTTTCCACTATCGCCGAACGCAGCGGCGCTAAGGCGGATGAGTTGTTCGCACTGTTATGCAATCGAGGTCCCTTTGCGGCCGTTGACAAGTCTCGCTTCGCACGCCTTTTGCGCGACCTGGGCGAAGCCGACTACATCACGCAAATGCACGACGGCACCTTAGTCGTCGGCCTCGCGGGGGAGCGCTTGGTCAATCACTACGAGTTTTTTGCCGCCTTTGCTTCGCGTTCTGAATACGAATTGCGCGCCGATGGGCGGCGCATCGGTTCCATGCCCCTGGAGCAGCCCATGCCGGTCGGCTCCGGACTCATTTTTGCCGGCCGAGTGTGGAATGTGCTGTCGATCGAACCCGGTCGGCGCAGAATCGAATTGCAAGCAGGTCGGCGCGGCATGCCGATTAGCATTCGCGGCGGTGGAGGTCCCCCCGTGCACGACAAACTGCGCCAAGCAATGTTGCGCGCCCTGGCCGGCACTGAGCGACCTGCCTACCTGGGCACCTTGGCCGCCAAACTTTTGGATGACGCCCGCAGCCGCTTTTCACGCAGCGGTCTGCTCGAGAACTCAACCATTCAAGCCGAGAACGATTGCGTCGTCTTTCCCTGGCGCGGCGATCGCGTCATGAACACTCTGCTTCTGATTTTGAGTTCGCTTGGACACAACGTCATTTCCAGTGGAATGGCCCTGCGCGTGCGCAACATCGATGCCGAGGAATTGCGTGTGCAAGTCTCGAACTTGCTGAAGCAAGGCTTGCCGAGCGCCATGGAATTGACAGCTCAGGTTGCCGATGCACGGCTCGACAAGCACGACGACGTTCTATGCGAACAGCTGCTGCACGAAGGCTATGCTTCGCGTCGACTGGATATCGGCGGAGCCGAAGAATTCTTGAGCGAGTGGGTCGAACTCGGCTAAAGCAGACTATCCGCGGCGCATGCCGAGGAAGTAGCCGGCCACAAGCGAGCCGACCGAGGGAATGCGATCGGTCAGGACCGAGGTCAGCGTTTGATTCTCTTGAAGATTGAGCACGAAGTTGTTGATCAACTCAACGGCGCGCGACCAATCGACGCTGATCACTCCGGAAAAGCCGAGTCCCTGCAACACAACAAAGAAGATCGCAATAACGATCAAACCCACCTTCATGAGCCGACGCGTGGCGTAACCCAAGGCAAAGCCGACCAAGGCGAAGAAGCTGCCTTCCGTGAAGTAAGGCAGCGATTTTTCGAAAATGCCGGCATCCTCCGGAGTCTGCGCTTGATCGGCGCTCGGAAAAGACAGAGCTCCATTCGATTTACCGCCTCCCGCAACCAGGCCCTGTGGAGCCAAGGCACTGCCGCCGATGGGCGTTCCACCGGAGCTTCCGCTCTGAATGGAGGAAGCACCGGAGTTGCTTTCACCCCCATTGCTATTCAGCCAAATCCTGGCCGAAGCCGACCCCACCAACAGAAACACCAAGAGAGCGACGATGCTGCGCTTGAAAGGCGACATGGCCGGGCGTTGGACCCAACGCGTCGCGACTTTGGGTTGGTCTTGGTTGCTGTTATTCACGGGAGCTCTTTCGTGTCCTTGGATTGCTGTGGCTCACCTTTGAATGCTGCGAGCCGGTGCTTGCCCTGCATATTTGCGGGCCTCTCGCGGCGCATCTTGCGACACAGGGCCCGTGCGCTCCAAGTGCTGCACCGAAATTGCGAAAATCCTCCCCGGGCGAGATCGAGCCCTTGGTGAAAAAAGCCGGGGGCAAGCCTTCCTCGATTCGGGCTCCAATTCCGGGCATCAGGGCATGGGAGTGAGGCCCAAGCCCCCCAAGCGGCCTCTGCGCAGCCCTCATTGCCCAGACGTGGGCCTTTTGAGCGGAAGTGGCAGAGGATTGAAGGAACATCTATCTTGGCGCGTAGGCGCGCCCGCCCACGCAAACGGCACGGGGGGCCAAAGACTGCATTGGCCCAAAACATCGACTTGCGGGTCGAGCTCAACGGGGCCAGCAGCCCCATCATTTTGGCCCAAGAATAGGCCACAGGGACACGGGAGACACACATGGGATTGATGGACTTCTTCAAGCGCGGCGTCGGCGAAATGATGGTGGCCAGGCCCGACGGGGCCAAGTCGCAGGTGGTTTGGAAGCACCCCGATTCGACCATCCCGCTCAAATCCCAATTGACAGTCGAAGCGGATGAAGTCGCCATCTTCTTCCGCGACGGCAAAGCGGTTGCGACGCTGCAACCCGGCCGGCACACGCTCGACACCTCGAACCTGCCTTTCCTTTCCAATCTCGTCGACAGCTACACCGGCGGGAATCTGTTCATCGCCGAAGTCTTCTTCGTCAACAAGCGCGAGCACACCGGTGTCAAATTCGGGGGTCGCATCGGGCACGTGGAAGATCCGAAGAGCGGAATTCCGGTCGAAACGATGGTGCACGGCGAGTTTTCCTTCCGCGTCACCGATGCCGAACGACTTGTCGTTGGGTTGCTCGGACTCGGCCGCGCGGAATCCCACACCGTTCGCTCGTGGATGCGCGAACAAGTGCTCAAAATCATTCGCGACCGCATTGCCGAGTTGATCGTGAAGAACAAGTGGCCCCTGCTCGATGTCACATCAGGTGCCTACACCGAGGAAGTGGAAGTCGATGTCCTCAAGGGGCTCGTCAGCCATGTCTCTGAATACGGGATCGAAATCGTACGCCTAGGCAATTTCGTCACCGCCATCGACGAGGACGATTCCGAAAACCTAAAGCGTCTGTACACCGATGCGGCCTACCTGCGCACAGTCGGTGGTGTTGACGGTTACAAGCAGTTTGCAGCCGGAAAAGCCATGATGGGCGCCGGCGAAGGCATGGCCGCAGGTGGCGGCGGTGGAGCTGCAGGCGGCGACGGCACGGCCGGCGCAGGCATGATGGGCGGAGCCGGATTGGGCATGGGCATGGGCCTGGCCCAAATGCTCGTGCGCGATTTCCGCGGAGGCGAAAGCCTGGCACCGGCGACCCCCGGAGTTGTATGCCCCAGTTGCATGGCCAACGTAGCTCCAGGCAGATTCTGCGGTCAGTGCGGGCACGATTTGAAACCCAAGGCGGAGCAACCCAAGGACGGCAGCTTCTGCACTGCTTGCGGCACACCCATGGCAGCGGATGCGGTCTTTTGCGGCCAATGTGGTGAGAAGCGCAGCTAAAGTCTGCAACGCAAACATGGGCTGAAAGGCCCAATCGAAAAGCGGTGATTCCAAGGGCCCTTACCGGCCGGGATCACCGCTTTCTACTTTCCTGCCACTCGCCAGGCTCGTCGGCGGCACCGAGCTACCATTGAGCCATGGCAACCGAGATCGGGCTATGCCGCGTCGCGAATGACTTGCTCGTCCTGGCTGTCATCCGCTTGGCGCAACGGCGCGGTCGCTTCGTTGATCAAACTGCAAAGTCCCTTGAGTTCGTCGGACTGGCGCAAGCGACAATCGGCCGGTTTCGCGCCACTCTTCACTTCGCGCAGATATTGCTCCATGCGATAGATCGGACCGGTAACGCGGAATGTAAGCAAGATGCCCGTTAGGAAGCTGAGCGATAGCGCAATCCCCGCACAACCGGCCATACTCCACAGCAACTCTTGGAGATAGCTTTCGAAGAAGATTCCCGAATCATTGGGCAAATTCGCACCCAATTCCGACATCGCGCTGGCGAACACTAGGAATTGAAAGATTAATGCCAGTGCCGTTGCGCCCACGAACCAAAACGTAAGTTTCAGCTGCAGCTTGGCGTCCGTAATTTTGCGAGAGCGTTTGATCTTGCCCGGCTTCTGTTCAGTGGATTCCATAACTCAATTGCTTGTATTCGCCAATGCCTCAACGCAGCGCGAACCGAAAGCCCTTCGGCATCGAAGGCAGGTGAAATGAAACTCGAGCACGGAAACATCTTCCAGGTGCCCCCGTTTGAGGCACGGGACTCGAGTTGAGTCCAAGCTCGGCGCTCAAGCACCGCTTTGGGCCCGGAGCTTAGCGCTCCTGAAACTCGCCGATGGTGTTGATGCGCAGCAATACGCCCGGAAGCTCGCCGCGTGCCCCCTGCAACTCGCCCGACTTCAGCGCGCGCGTCGAATACACAAGCTCTCCACCCACAACCTCCGCGAGCACCTCTTCAACGGACAGCGCCCGCTTGAGTGCCAACTCCGTGGGTTGCACAGGGCCGGCAGCCTCGTCCGAGGACAAAGCTCCGCACATTTGGAATTGAACCGCAATGCCGGTCTTGCCCGCAATCGCGGCGAGCTCCGCAACATCCGCCACCAAAGATTGCGCTCGATTGGATTGCGGTCGCCATGTGGACTCGCCCGGCTCAAAGATCAGGAAGCGTTGATCCAAGTCTTGAATCGCAGCCTCCAACGACTGCAAACCTTCATCGGTCACCTTGGACAAGTCCAAACCGTCCACCCCAGCCAAGCCCGTCAAACGCGCTGGCAGCGAACGCAGCCAAGCGTGATCCGCGCGACCAAGGACCTGCAAACGTCCGTTCTCCAAGCGCAAGTGCACTCCGGCGGGCGGTTCCAATCGCTGTCGCGCTCGCTGCAACACCAACTCGGGAACCTGCGAATGCAGGGGTTCAAAATCCCAAGCGATTTGGCCGGGGTCGGGCCCCGTCCACAGCTCCTCAGGCGGTTCGGTCAACGGATCTCGGAAGCCTTCGATCCGACCCCCAGTACCCTTCCTCGATTCGGCCAAGACGACGACTCCGGGTACCTTCCGCAGCGCATCGACGGCGACTTGCCAATTTCGTTCGCTGTTGCGATTGGAAGCCCATTGCATAGCGATCCAGCCCAGCAGCAGCGCCAGGCCGCCGCCCAGCAGCCAGGGCAGGATGGCCCCGGCTCGACTGTCCGTGGGCCGCGACTTGCTGAGCAGCAAGTCTTCGAGTTCTACGCTCGCGCCGAAGAAGGGATCCCGGTCGCCTTCGAATTCCGTCAATTCCCGCGCCCGCACACGCTCGAACTCATGCAAAGCCGACCACAGATCGGCGTCCAATTCACGCGGCACGGAGCCTCGCAACAAGACCAAGACGGCGGCTTCGGAACCACAAATCGCTCGCGCACCGCGCAATTCGACAATTTGACTGGCGGCTTTCCTGCGGAACTTCACACTTCCGTTGTCGAGATCCGGGTGCGCCTCTGCTTGCAACTCCGTCGACTGCGATTGCTCAAACAAGGCGCTGCGCAACTGCGTCAACGCAACTTCTTCGCGGGCGTGATCGGGCACCAGTTGCCGATTTCGAACTCGCGCCAAGAGGGCTCCCGATTGCAAGTGAACGAAAGCGGCCGACTCGACCGCCCAAATGATCGGCGCTTCACGCGACCACTCATCGATGTGCCGACCCCCATGGGCCGAAATCCAACGCGCGCGCCAATGCTTGGGCGACACAAGATCGCGCAAGCGTATCCCCACGCGAACAACCCAAGCATCCCAAGCGGCGCGCAGAATCGCCGCAGTGGCCGGAGCCAAAGCGCGTCCGACGGCTTCCGGTTGAACACTAACGGCGTGATTCAGTGCCTCGGGAACCGAATGCGCCAAAGTGCGCGCCAACCGATCGTCACGGTGGGCGCGCAGCAAAACGGCATCGGGCAAGACCTCTCCCACCGAACGTGCATTCAAGTGCACATTCTTTTTGCGCAGCTCTAAATCGAGCAGGCGACGTTTCTCGGGCCCCACCAAGAGGTCCCGCAACGCATCAAGCTCGTCTTCCTGCGCCGGCCCTTGCGGATCCTGGCTCGCGGCTTTCAATCGCCGGCCAAGCCTTCACTTTCCAAACTCAAAGCCATGTCTTTCAACAGGCGGGACAGTCGCAAGCGGTCCGTCTTGGATGCTCGCAACTCGGCCATGGTTGATTCAATTTCAAGCTTCAGCGCCAAGCGAGCCTCTTCGCTCTCTTCGCGCAAGCGATTGCTGTGCTCGAGCAACTGCCGGCGCAATTCGCTGTCGCCATTGGAATACTCTTCAGTCAAGTGAACCAATCGTTCTTCAAAGGCCTGCGAGCGACTCCCGACCTCTTGCGTCAAACACTGCACCGCAGCGCGTCGCTCCGCTTGCTCATCTTCAAAGCGCCTGAACAGCGCTTGGATTTCCTTCTTGAAGTAATCCTCCAGCGCCTGCAAACGACTGCGGGTTTCAGCTCGAACCTGGGCCATCTCGCCGGCCGTACGCTCTTCACTTTGGGCCAGGCGTCGCTCGTTCGCGCGCGCGTGGGAGCCCATCAGGATGTCGCGGATCTTGTCGAGGTTCTCCACGGATGCTTCCGATTCCATGCCCCCGTTGGTCTGTTTGCGATCACTGAGGGTCGCGGGAAAAACGCGGTCACCCTGAACCGTGCCCGGGAGACTCTCGCCCCCCAGCGCCGATTCGCTGGCTTCTCCTGTGTTCACGTTAGTACTCCTGCTGTAAGTCCGTTGGTGTCAATCTTTTGGTGAGGCCGCGCTCCGCGACTTTCGGCGCTCCCGCCGGAGGGGAACCGCAGCCCCACTCAGCATGCTCCCACCCAATGGCCTCATCAAGCGGGGCCCGCTGCCCAATGCGCAAACCGCCCCAACCTCTTGTCAGAACCGGAATCGCAACTTTGGCAGAAGCTTGCGAATCAGCGGCCATTAGGCTCGTGCGTCCGTGAGGTACCCCAAACAGAAGATCCCGGTAGGAGTATTGGGGGCCACAGGTGCGGTCGGGCAACGCCTGGCCCAGCTGCTTGCGAACCACCCCTGGTTCGAGTTGGCGCGACCAATGGCCTCCGAATCCTCCCGCTCCAAAACCTACGGCTCGGCAACCGATTGGGCCCAAGGCGCGCCGCCGGACGAGCGCACGGCGCAATTGAGAGTCGAAGCCTGCAAGCCTTCGCCCGGCATCGAACTCGTCTTTTCGGCCCTCGACCCCAGCGTGGCCGGTCCGATCGAAACGGAGTTTGCGGCCGCGGGAGGCCTAGTGATTTCCAATGCGCGCAATCACCGCATGGACCCGAATGTGCCGTTGATTGTGCCCGAAGTGAATCCCGATCACTTGGCCTTGGCTGCCGGCCAAGAATTCGAAACGGGACGAATTTTGACCAATCCCAATTGCTCAAGCATCGGACTTGTACTGGCCTTGGCTCCGCTGCTGCCCTTGGGGATTCGACGCGTGGCCGTCGTCAGCATGCAAGCACTCTCAGGGGCCGGTCGCCTCGCGTTCCGCGAAGACGAGTTGTCGGACAACTTGATTCCCCACATTGGCGGAGAAGAAGAGAAGTTGGAGCGGGAGCCGCTCAAAATATTCGGCACATGCACGCAGCGAGGCATCGCGAGCGCCCGATTTGCAATTAGCGCTCAGTGCAACCGAGTAGCGGTCACTGACGGCCACACACTTTGCGTTTCGATCGATTTTGAAGGCGAAGTTCAAACTCAGGATCTCATTTCCCATTGGTCCCGGTTCAAAGCCCCGGACTTTGTACGCCATTTGCCAAGTGCGCCCGACCCACCGATTCACGTTCTGGATGATGTCGATGGGCCACAGCCCAAACACCACCGCGATTTGGGCCGTGGGATGGCCATAGCAATCGGTCGACCGAGACCCTGCAACGTACTTGCGCACAAATTTGTCACGCTCAGCCACAACACAATCCGCGGCGCCGCTGGAGGATCCATACTGTTGGCAGAACTGGCCCTAGCCCGTGGACTGCATCCGCACTTGAGCGTCCCGCAATAGCGACAGGGCAAAACCCAGTATCAGTAGCGGCTTTGACTACGGCATCGCTTGCCGCTCGAATTGACGCGCCGGCACCAAGGACTGTTGCGAAGCCAGTTGCGCCGACAACTCCCTAAACGGCCGCAAATCCTAGGCGTTGGCCAAGATGCGCTTCAAGCGGCCCAACAACTTGTCGAAGGACTCTTGTTGCTCGGGGCTCAAGGGGTCGTCGAGCAAGTCTGAGCTTTCAAAGGGGTCCAACTCGAGGTCGTAGAACTCCATGGGCCCCGCATTGACGCCCCAGATCAACTTGTAGCGCGAATCCCGAATCGCCTTGAAGTTGCGCGGAAAGTGATCCAATCGCAACGTGTTGCTAATCACATAGCCGCCGGGCTGTGTGATGTCCTCGATCACAAGCTGAGTGTAAATGCTCACGTTCAAGCCGGCCAAAGCGACCTCTTCGATCAGCAACTGGCCATTGCCGTCGGTCATGAACACAGTTTGCGCGAAGGCGGGCAGCGGCGTGACCGTGCCCCCGAAGGCCGGTGTCGGATTGAAGAAAAACGATTCCGCCATGATGACCATGGCGTTCGGCGGCGCGCCGGTGAGCAGCAAACTCGCGTCATTACCAGGAGTAAGCACTTCACCGCAAACTGTCAGGGTCGGTGTACCAGGCCCTTGAAAACCTAAATCCGGTTGACACACCTCAACACCCGGATCGTCGATTAGCGACAAGCCCGCGTCCTCCCCGTTGGGCAAGAAAGCTTCCGCATAAATGAATTCGCGAATGCTGGGCAGTGCGGAGTTCACGATCAGGGGCATAATGCTGACCGTATCGAGCTGCGTCTTTTCGGGCACAACCAGATCCAAGTCAACTCCAGCCAAGTCGGCAACCGTGGCGAAAACATCGGACGCATTTGCGAGCGCAGCACTTTCCGTGCCCGGCAACTTTACGCGCGGACTGCGAACGATGAAGGGCACATTGATACCGCCGTCGTACACCGTGCCCTTGGCGTGGAAGCCGATGAAGGGAGCCACCGTCACGGGAACCGGCGTCCCGTTGTCACCCATGAATATCACCGTAGCATCGGAGAGTTCCGTATCGAGTTCGGACAAGAGTCGTCCAATTTCGGTATCCAGAGCCTCAACCATGGCCTTGTAGTAAGGCCGACCGTTTGCCGAAGGGTCACCGGCGCCCGTCAGGTCTTGGGTGTGCAAAGCTGCCGGCGGAGCGTGAAACGGACTGTGCGCATTGTTGAACGAGAGGTAGCACACCCAGGGCTCCGGCGCGTTTTGAATCCATTGAACGGCTTCGTCAACATGCACCGTAGTCGCGTACGTTGTTTTGGGTGTACTGACCCCGTTGGTGATCTGAGTCCAGTTGAAGTAGTCGCTCAGATTCGCGCGCGCTCCCGCAAAGTGGTCAAAACCAGCCATGTTCGGCGACATGACACCACCGAGTGCGGCCTCGTCACCCAAGTGCCACTTCCCGATGGCAGCATGGGCGTAAAGACCATTGGTGCCCGCATCCAGCATTTCAGGCAACGTGAGTTCCGAAAGCGGAAGTCCGGACAACTCGTCAACCGCCTCTGAGGTCCAACCGATGCCCGTGCGCACGCCGAAGCGGCCGGTAAGAACCGTCGCCCGCGTTGAAGAGCACACGGGATTCGACCAAACATTGCGGAAGAGCACCCCTTGGCTTGCGAGGGTGTCGATGTTCGGTGTGGGCGGCAAGTCACCGCCAACCCCATAGGCGCCGATCATGTCCACGCCGATGTCGTCCGCAAGCATGATCAGAACATTGCCGGGCGGTTGCTCCAACGGCGCGGCCGGATTGCGCTCAACAATCAGGCGCCCTGGCCCACTAATTCCCTGTGCGGTGTAGCCTTGGCCCGAAGCAGTGCCGGACAGAAGAAGGGCTATCAGTGTTGTGCTAGTCGCAATTCGCATCGAGCTCTAGTCGTGTAGAGATTGCTGGAATAAGTGGCCCGGTGAGAACTTGGCGAGAGCGGGGCTCTGCCAGAGCGAATCTAACAGAGAATCCGCTCAGATGGGGTTCTTAGGACGCGCATACAAGTCAAAGAGGTTCCAATTGTGTTGCCACGAAATTCCCTGAGCCACGATCCCTACAGGACAAAGATACCCCGGGAATCAGCGTCTCTTATCGAGCCCGAAGCCCCTGGGCAAGCCGGAAGCCCGGTCCACTCTGAAATTGCCGCGAAATGGCCACAAAGAAGCCGAACAGCCCCCAATTTGGGTCCCCGGCACACTCAATTGGCCCCACACGAAAACCCGTTCCCCGGAACCGGTGGTAGCCAACAGCTTCCCAGGCGCAACCCTCCTCACCCGCCACGACTGGGCTCACATCCCGATAGGCCCGGCCCCCTAGAAGCAAGGGCCAGTTTGCTCTGCACCCGAGCCGGCCCGGTGCGCGTAAATTCAGCGCAATCCGTCCTCGGTCCAGCCCGTGGGCAAGTCGGGATCGAGTCGCACAACTTCGAAAAGCGTCGCAATCAGCTTGTCATCTTCGCCCGCGCGGTAGGGGTTGTGGAACTCCCACACGATTTCACCTTCGCGCGTGATTTCGAAGGCTCGCCCGAAATCTGATTCGGTAATCAAAATGTTGCCGTTGGCCAGAGCTTGGCAGGAGCCTCCCGTGCGTGAAAAGAAAGCGTCTTTTGCCTCGTCTCGATAGCTCCAAACAATCTCGCCGCTGTGGGGCTCCAGCTCCAGCACGCGCGAATGGCCAGGCTCGCCCTGGTTGTCGAACAACAGCAAGTTGCCGTTGTCCAAGGAAACCGGTTGATGCTGGCGGTGCCAGTCACCGCGCAGGGCCCAAACAACTTTTTTCTGCTTGGGATCCACAACGGCGATCGCGCTGAGCTCGCGCATCGAAACGAGGTAATTGCCCGCCGCAAAGGGACCGCGACCACCACCCAAGCGGCCGTCCAATATTTCGCAAGCGTTGGTGTGAAACAAATCGCCCCAATTCACTCCATCCAAAAGACTCTTGTATTCGGAGGCTTCCAAGCACTCCAGCAGAGAAATCAACTTCAGCTCGTGGCCCTCGGGGTCGAGCACGGCGATGAAGTCTTCCAGCACGGGTCGCCCGTCATTAAAGCGCGGGATCTGCTTGGCCTGGCGCGTCAACGCATGAATCCTGCCGGCGCTGTCCAACTCCAAATCGTGGTGTACCAAACCGTCGTAGGCCCACAACAAATTCGAGTCGCTATCGAGCTTGATTAGGCAAATGCCCTCATAAATCGCCAGCAAGTCGCCGTTTGGAAAGACAAATGCACGCCGCCAAAAATACTGGTTCTTGTTGCCGCTGAGCAAACGCTTGCGTTCGGGCCAAACGTCCGACAATTCAAATTGCCAGCGATGCAACTCGCGGCCATCAGCATCCATGAGGAAGGCCTCGGGCCGATGAGCCGAAACAACCAGGTTCAATCCCGCTTGGGTCCGACTCGCATCGTGAACGGTCACTCCGACCAAATCGCGACCGGCCTCGCTTCCATCCACGTAGCCGATAGCTTCCAACTCAGCCATCTCGGCCATCAGCTGCGGGTCAAGCTCCGGCTGCAAACTGTGGCGCGCCGTTCGCCAACGCCCGCCGTCCAACACAGCTTGGCCGTCCTGTTCGTCGAGCAGAATTCGCCGCGCCTCCGCGATTGGGGCGGGCTGCAAATCCGCAGTCCCCCGCGAACCCTCGCGAGCTTGGTCCGCCAGTACTTCGTCGGAACATCCGGAAACGATCGAAAAACCGAAAACCAGAACGGCTGAAACCCAATAACGCACCCTGCGCGGCAAGCCGCTTGCGCTCTCACTATGGTTTTCCGGGTGATTCTTCGCCATTCGCCAGGGGCCTCGAACCCGAATGGCTCATGAGGCAAAGGCCATTGTCATGGCGGGTCGCCGATTTGCGCAAGCATCGAGCAGCATTAGCCCGGCGCGGAAGCCCTGAGCTGTGCCCACGAGCTCTCGCGCCGAATTCGATCGAACTCCAATCGCCGCCCCATGCATTGCGTCAAGCGCCGGCGGGGCTCAATCGTCCGGCGCAATCTCTACTCAGGGCCCGCAGAAGAGAACTTCCTTTAGAAAAGTAAAACCAAATAAGGAAGCTCCACCGACGCCATCAATTGGACGGTCGGGCCCGTATTGAGGATGCTGCCCCAGTAGCACCGCGCTCGGCCCACCGGCATGCGGCGCTCCAACCCCTTGCCC
>JAJDES010000568.1 GCA_029259675.1 Planctomycetota bacterium | reverse complement strand
CAAGGCCTGCGTCAAACGCTCGGGAGCCCGGAGTTTGGTTCGCGATTCCACGCGACCCGCAAGCAAGGCTGCCGCGGCTTTTCGCTCATTGATGTGATCGTGGCCGTGACCCTAATCACCGTTGCCCTGGGAGGCATGCTGGCGGTGATGGTTTCCAACATGCGTTTGGCGCGCGTCAATGAGCAAACCGCCATCGCCATGGATGCTCTATCCCAAATGGCTGAGCAGTTGCGCGCCGAGGACTTCAGCACGATCTTCGCCAACTACAACGCCGATGCGGCTGATGACCCCGGCGGCGCGGGAACCGGACCCGGCCAGAACTTTGCCGTGGCCGGACTCGACATACAGGATGGAGATGCCGACGGCTTTGCCGGTCGCATTGCCTTTCCGACTCCGCCCGCAGGCGCTCCCGCGAATAGCTTGCGTGAGGATTCCACGGACGCAACGCTCGGCATGCCCCGCAATTTGGGCGAGCCCGCCGGCGTGGACGCCCTGGATCACGCATCGGACTACGCCCTGCTGCCCATCAGCATCCAAATCGACTTTCGCGGTGCTTCCGGTCCGCAGACCAGGCGCATGGACCTTTTGCTTGTGCAATGAGCTTTCTCAATTATCAGCGAGCCCGTCTCGCCTCCGCGCCATCCAGCATGGAATCACCGTCGCCGTCACTGCGCAAGCGCGGTGGTTTCACACTGCTTGAACTTGCAGTCAGCATGGCGATTTTGGGCGTCGTTGTGGGTGGCTTGGTCATGGCCGTGCGCGGATCCAACTCGGCCTTCCAATACGAGAACAGCCGCGGAAGCCTGGCCCAAAACTCACACCGCATCGTCAGTCGCATGGCCTCGTACCTGGCATCTTCGGGTACCGGCACCTTTGCCCCAGCGCCCGTCGGCCCCCTCGGCAGTCAGACCTTGGACTTCAGGCGCTGTACGGGCAGCGCCGGCGGAGTCCCGGTCTTTGGTCCGCTTGAACGATTCACCATGCAACTCGACGCTTCCGAGGCCGCAGACGGCATCGACAATGACGGCGACGGATTGGTGGACGAAAACGATTTGGTTTGGATTGAGAATCCGGGCGACGCAGACGCGCGCACCAGCATTTGGGCCACCGGGCTCAGCCCCTTCTTGGCTGGAGAGACGGACAACGATGCAGACGACAATGGAAACGGCCTGGTGGACGAAGCCGGTCTGAGCTTTGTGCTCGAAGGTGAGTTGTTGACTTTGCGCATGACAATGCAAGCAAGTATTCAGGGGCAACTCACTCAGCGGACGGTCGAAACGAGCATCCGCATTCAAAATTAGTTAGACGACTTGCAGGGGAAGGAGCCCTATGGGCAATCACTCACCGATACTATTCAAGCGGCAATTCCGATCACAACATCAAGATCAAAGGGGTATGGCGACCATATCCGCCTTGGCCACTATGGTCATGATCTTTGGCTTGGTAGGCGCATTCCTTGCAATGGAGTTGCGCACGCACGAAGAGTGGCGGGCGGAACACAGCCGCTCCATTGCCACGGCCAATGCCAACTCCGCTGTAGCCCACGCCATCGCCAATTTGATGGAGGGTGTAGCGGCCGACGTCGGTACGGCGGACGAGATGATCAACTTCTCGGGCGGCAGCTACTGGGCCGATGTAACTGACAATGGAGACGACACCTTCACCATTGAAGCCTACGGCTCCTCGCGCGGAGAAAACTTCGGCATTGAGGCCGTCGCCGCGCCTGTGGGCGGAGGCGTGTTCAGCAACGCCGTCTTCGCCGGCAACGATTCCGATGACGACACGTACGTGCTGGAGCTGGGCGGTGTCGGTAGCCAAGGGGATGTGCTTACCGGCGACATGTACAGCGGCAACGACGCTAGCTTGGAAGACGATGCGAGCGTCACCGGAATGGTGCGTGCCGCAGGCATTGTCTACGGAACGTCGGGGGAGTCCCATGTGAGCCAGCCGATTCCCGACCTGGCCTCCATGGACTACGAAAATACGGCCGACTTCGATGTGTTGGACTTGTTCATCGCCGGTTCTTCCTATACCTACGACAATGCCGGCGGATATGCGTATCAGCTTCCGGAAGAGAGTCCGGGCCACATCTTCAGGGCAAACCCGGATAATCGCACGACCGAATGCAATAGCACGGTCAAGCACGACTTCTTCCTGGAAGATCCTTACGAGAGTGTCAATTCGGATAGCTCTCAGGACGGCTCGAATCCTTACAAGATCACTTTGAGTGGAACCAACGGTCAACCGGGGCCTGAGTCCAACGAGAAAGTGTTCTACATCGATGGCAATCTTTGGATCCACAACAAGAGTAGCTACTCACTTCAGTTCTACAATTCTGACAGTGAGCCCGTAAATGTCACCTTTGTTGTCAAGGGCAACATTTACTTTGCGGACAACCTGTTCTACGAAGATCCGAGTCAAGACGGCGCGGCGTTCATTGCGATGCGCGACGAAAGCGTTTCCGATAGCGGCAACATCTACTTTGGTGATCCGACCTTCGGAACGCTGCAAGCCATGCATTCGTTCATGTACGCGGAAAACAACTTCTACGACAGCAATCTCGACGCCAGCGGGTCCGCCGAAGTCCTTGTACAAGGAATCATGACCGCAGGTAACCAAGTGGATATTGAGCGCGATTACGGCAATAGCCATACCAAGCTCACCGTAGAGTACGACGATCGCGTCGAAGAAGGGGATTTGGAGCTGCCCGGCCTGCCGCCGTCCATTACCGAATCCGATCCGCATTACGAAATCCTCAGCTGGCGCCCATTGCCTATCCCCTAATGTGCCACCGCACCTTCTGCTCCGTCGCTCTTCGCAGCGCGGTCCTGGCCGGACTCCTGCTTGGCAGTGCCCAGCAGGGCTCCGCCGAGCCCGCGGTCGTCCGCTTCGAACCCGCCCCTGCTGCTACCCATCCGGCAATCCGGCGCGTGGGTCCAGCTGATCTGGAAGCCAAGATCAAAAAGATCTTGCTCAAGCAAAGAAGCCCGCAACAGGAAGCAGAGGTCGCGGAAACCCTGGTCGAATTGGGTCCCGATGCCATTCCCGTATTGCTCGAATGGGTCATCGGTGAACCGCTCAGCAAGGGCGCCAAGGAAGGCGACACCATTCCCGTCGCCTTCGGACAAATGGATCAGGTGCGGCGCATCGCTCGGGCGGCCATCGATGGATTCCCCGGCGCTGATGTCTTGAAGGTCATCGAAGCAAATCGGCCCAGTGAACCCGATCAAGAGAAGGATCTGAGCCGCTTGCGACTTATCGGCGAGTTGGGCTCCGCCCAGGGCTTTGCGCTCTTTTTCGAAATTTCCTCGAAGCTGGATTCGCGCATCCTTGACTCGCAGCACCACCGCATGTGGGCTGAGGCTGCAATCACCAACATCTTGGCCTCGGAACCCGAGGCCTTGAGCGCGCTCAATGAGCACCTCGATGATCTCAGCGAAGTCGACCTCAGTATCGTCGTGGGAGCCCTGTCCCAGGTGCCCCGCGCAGACGCCATGGCGACCCTGCTGAAGATCGTTTCGAACGACGCACCGTCGAATTCGCGCGTCAAAGCCCTGGGACGCAAAGCGCTGGAGTTTGCCTGGGTCAGCAACCCCGATCCGCGCCCTTACTTGCGCTTGATTGCCGCCAGCAACGACTCTTCCTTGCGCCGTTTGGCGAGCTACTACCTTGCGCAGCTCATGGATTTGCAGTCCGTCGAGACGCTAATCGATCAGATCGATCCGGAAACCGTTGAGGGCCGCAGCGCAGCACGCTCGCTGACTTTCATGGCCGGTGGCTGGCTCTACGACAGCGCGCCCGAGTGGACGGCCTGGTGGAATCGCGAACAACAGTTTTGGCGCGACAGGGGCAAGGATCTGCTCAAGAACTTGTCCGACAACCAGCCCGGCGTAGCCTTGAAAGCGCTCAAGGAACTGAATCAGCATCCCGTCTATCGAGCGGAGTTGGCGGAAGCCCTGGCCTACAGCCTGGTTGACTTGCCTCCCGAAGCAGCCTTGACCGCCTGCAAAACGCTGGAGCAGATCGGATCCGCGCGGGCCGTGCCCGGGTTGACCGGAACCCTACTATCCGGCGCCGGCGACCTGCGCGAAGGCGCATGGAATTGCCTGCGAACCATCACGGGCCAGGATTTGCCCGCGGATGCTTGGAGCTGGAACTCTTACGTCAGCCCCTGACCTTGCGTCGCGAAGGCACTCGCCCTTAGTGCCGTCGCCGCGGTCTTCATCCGCGCTACCCCGGCAGGATTCGACCGGTCAGCGGCTGTGTGGCAAGTCCATCCTTTCGCACTAGCTCCAAAAGGGTTGGAATGAGCCGGCCATGCCGGTCCCTCCCCCACAGCAAGCAAAACACTCCAGTGTGATTTCCACACTCTCGGCCACACTGGCTACCGGCCTTTGGCTGGGTCTATTTTTCGGCTGCCTGCGAGCGGGCTTGGCCTTCAGCCTCGATCACTTTGCCCACGACAAGGCGCTCGCCTTTGCGCAACTAAGGGTTTCGGCTCTGCTGCCCGGAGCACTTCTCAGGGCCACCCTATTGGCCCTTTCGTGCAGCCTGCTGCTTCAGCTTTGCACGTCATCGCTCAAGCCGGGACGAATACGCGCACTGGCACGTTGGACCCTCGCGCTGGCCGCCGCAGCCCTTTGCGTACGCTTCCTCGGGGGCTGGAGCAGTTCCGATACAACCCGCACGCTTGGACTCGGCACCACGCGCGGACGCGTACTCAGCTTCGCACTGATTCCGATTGCCGCCGCACCTTGGCTTTGGCTTTGCTGGCGTTCCGCCCGTCAACGCCGGGCAGGCCTTCAACGCAGTGCACTTTCTGCCGCGGCCGCCGTCGTTTTGCTGCTGAGTACCAGCCCGCTCTTCGGCACGCTTTTCCCCGGCTTGGAGCCGCGCATGCGAGTTTCCCAGGTAGCCATGGAATTGCTCACCGATGAAGTCCCGTGGGAGACTTTGGATGCCCACCCGCGCGGCCTTCCAAGGGTCGAAGTCATCACGCCCTCCGCCGATTACACCATCGACGGAGCCGACATGCGGGCCCTGGTCATGCCCCCGCCCGCGCGCATTCGCTTCCGCGTTCCAGATGGAATCGGCCCGGTGAATCTACGCTGCCGAGTGGGCATGGATCGCAGTGTTTTCAAATTATTGGGCGCCGACGCGGACAGTGAAAATCTCAGTGTCGAATACCGAATTCTGGTCGGCGGCCAGCCGGCTTTCTCCACACGCATCAACATCGCGAGCATCGGACAAGGCCAGGGCAGCCAATGGAGCGACGTGGGCGGTTCCGAGGGATTGCCCCTGCGCGAGGGCGAGGAAATTACGCTTTCGACCAGCCTGTGGCGAGCGGACGACCCCTTGCCCAATCCACCACTGGCCCTGCCGGCGGGTTTCGGA
>JAJDES010000567.1 GCA_029259675.1 Planctomycetota bacterium | reverse complement strand
CGTTCACGCGTGTGTCCGGAGCCCCGACGAGTTGAACCAAATCTTGGACGCGGGCGGCCCCCACCGGCGCCGCCCGCTTCTTGTTTCACCAGCACATCGCCGCGCCCGACCTTTGCCATGGCCAATCGGCGCGCAAGCTAGCTTGCCGGTAGTCCTAGGCCTTGCCCTTCGAATTGTTCTTCTTGCCCTTGCTCTTTGACTTGCGAGCCGGACTTTTGGAAGCAGCCGCCTTCTGGGCCGGGGATTTGGCAGCGGGAGCTTTCGCAGCCGGAGCCGCTGCGGCCTTTGCCGCGGCCTTTGCCGCGGGCTTAGCTGCCGGTTTCGTAGCCGGTTTCACAGCCGCCGGCTTGGGCGCGGACTTTACAGGAGCGGACTTAGCCACAGGCTTCTCAATCGTTGCGGCTTTCGGTTCGCTAGCTTGACTCTCTTCGACTGCGGCGGGCGGCTCGGGGATCGGCACGAACTCGCGCAGGTATTGGGGCAACATTTCACGCCAGGTGGGCCAATCGTGATCGTATTCCTTGCTCCACGCATCGACGCGATTGGGAATTCCCTTTTCGCCCAACAACTTGGCCGCACGCCAAGATTGTTCGGGCTCCTCCCATTTGCCTTCACCGTGGCTCAAAAGGATGAAGCGCTTGCGCAGCTGATCCAAATGCACACCTTCGGGCATATTGGGTAGGAAGTGCACCGGAGAGCTGTTGTAGAAATCTTTATTTACCTGCTTGGTCTCGCTGAACTTCGTCAAGTCGTACGTGCCGCTCATGCAGATCGCCAAGCTGAAAACGTCCGGAAAGCGAGTCAATACCGCGAGCGAGTGAAAGGCACCGATCGAAGCCCCCGTCACAACGATCTCAATTTCGTCCGACTTGCAATCCGTGCGGATCGCCGGAACCACTTCGTGCCGAATGAATTCGTGGAATGCGTTCTGCACCCAGGCGGTCTTTTCTTCGGAGTTGCGCTCCTCGAACATGGCCTTGCCCGCGACAGAATCGACCGAGTAGACCTTGATGCGGCCCTCCTCCATCAGCGGCCCCAGGACTCGCATCATTAAGAAGCGCTCGGCCTCTTCAGCATCGCCGGCGGCCGTCGGGAACAGGAGCACGGGAGTACCATGGGTTCCCCAGCGCACAAGCGTGGCCTCGGCGTCCATGCGTGTGGAATACCAGGTGGAACTTTCCTTCATCGAACTCAATCTCCGAACAGGTTGACCCCGCGCGAGCGGCGCGGCGGTGAAAGGTTGGTAAGGCCTCGCATACAAAAGTGATGCAAAGCGGGCGACCAGAATAACAGAGCGCCCTCGGCCAGGCGCCGAAGCTCAGCTGGGAAGTCGTTTTTTCGGCTGCAGCGGTCGAATCCGGGCCCCCGGGCACGGCTCCACGTTCAGCCTCTGTTGCTGCCGAAAATGGCCAATCGCTGCCCAACCCAGGCAATAAGCCCAAGATCGCCCTTGGCGATTGGCGGCTTTCAAATCGCAAGCTAACGTCTTGGGCATGAAGACATTCGCACCCACGGGCTTCGCCCTGCCGATCCTGATCGCGGCCCTCATCATCGCCTCTTGCCGGGCGACATCCGCCCCGGCGGACATGTCGCCCCAAGCCTTTCTCGACCGATACACGAAGGAATACCAAGAGCTCTATTACGCTTCTTCGGAAGCCGAATGGGCCTCCAATACGAAAATCATTGAGGGCGACGAAACCAACGCGTTGCGCACGCGCAGCGCGAATGAGGACCTAGCCGAGTTCACGGGCAGCGTCGAGAACATCGAAGCGGCGCGCGCATTCTTGGCCGCTCCAAAGGCCTTGACCGAGCTTCAGAAATTGCAGCTTGAGCAAGTTTTGTTTGCGGCCGCCGGCAGCCCCCAGACGATTCCCGACCTAGTCGTCGAGCGCATCGCCGCCGAAACCGCGCAGACCGAAAAGTTGTACGGCTTCAGCTACAAATTGGACGGCAAGGAGGTCACGCCCAATCAAATCGACGCCATGCTCAGCGACGAACTCGACGTGGCCAAGCGCCGCGCCGTTTGGGAGTCCTCCAAGGAAGTCGGTCCCGGACTGCGCCCGGGTTTGATCGAATTGCAGCGCTTGCGCAACAGCTGCGTGCAGGCCCTCGGCTACTCGGACTTCTTCGCTTACATGGTTTCCGAATACGGAATGACCACCGAGGAGATGGCCGAGCAGATGGAGACCATCAACCGCGAGTTGCGACCTCTTTTCACGGAGCTGCATACGTGGGCCCGCTACAAATTGGCCGAGCGCTACAACCAACCCGTGCCCGACCTGATTCCCGCCCATTGGCTACCCAACAGATGGGGTCAAGATTGGGCGGCTTTGGTGGACGTCGAAGGTTTGGACTTGGACAGCGCGCTCGAACAGCGGGGATCCAATTGGCTCCTGGAGCAAGCGGAGCGCTTCTACGTCAGCTTGGGCTTCGAAGAACTGCCCGATGTGTTCTGGGAGAAGTCATCGCTATACCCCCTCCCCGCCGGAGCCAATTACAAGAAGAACAACCACGCCTCCGCCTGGCACATGGATTTGGAGCGGGATGTGCGTAGCTTGATGAGTGTCGAGCCCGACACCCGTTGGTACGAAACGACACATCACGAGCTTGGACACATTTATTACTACCTCGAGTACACCAACCCGAATGTGCCCCCGCTCCTGCGCGGAGGAGCCAACCGCGCTTACCACGAGGCCGTCGGGTCTTTGATGGGATTGGCGGCCATGCAACCGCGCTTCCTCACCGAAGTCGGACTGATTGAAGCGGGTTCCTTTGAACGCAGTGATGAGCTGGCCATGCAGCAACTGCTCAATGAAGCCCTCAACTACGTGGTTTTCATTCCTTGGTCAACCGGGGTGATGTTCCAGTTCGAGAAGGCTCTCTACGCCGATGAGTTGTCCCCAGATCAATGGAATGCGTATTGGTGGGAGATCGCCGAGCGCTATCAAGGCATTGCGCCGCCGGACGTACGCGACGAGCGCTATTGCGACGCGGCGACCAAGACCCACATCAACAACGATCCCGCCGGCTACTACGACTACGCGCTTTCGTACGTGCTGCTGTTCCAGCTGCACAACCACATCGCGACGCAAATTTTGGGCGAGGACCCGCACGACACCAATTACTTCAATCGCGAGGACGTCGGTGAATTCCTCAGCTCTATCCTCAAGCCCGGAGCCAGTGTGGATTGGCGCGAGTTGCTGCTCGAGTCAACCGGCAGCCCGCTCTCGGCACAGGCCATGCTCGACTACTTCGCCCCCTTGCAAGAGTGGCTTGAGAAAGAAAACGCAGGCCGCAAGGCGACGCTCGCACCGCTTTAGCCGTTCCGAAGGGTCACAAGCCCAAGAGGACAACTGAATCGTCCTCATTTCGGCGCCTTGTAGCGCCGCGCATACATTGGGGGTGAATTGCCAACCAAAGCAATTCACCCCCATTTTGCATCCCACCCGTTATCAAGGGAGACTCCGCCGGGCCAACTCGGATAAAGTGGCCGAACGCCACGCGCCCCGCTCTTCTCCAGACCAAATCCGAAGCGAGGCGGGCAGCTGTCTTGGCCGCGATTGCGGCTGGGACCGAATGGGCAAGACACCGTGAAGGACATCGTTCAATCCCAGGAGCAACTCAGCTCACTCGACACAACCCTCGCTGTCGATACGCCTGAGCATGTGACCATCGAGTATCCGCTGGCGGGACTCGGGTCGCGCTTTGCTGCGCTATTGCTCGACTCCATCTTCGTCATGCTGTTGTTGGTGGCCGTGCCCCTATTGCTGGCAGCTGTAGCCATTTGGTCCTTGAACCTGAACGTGCCCATTCCACAGGCCCTATTTATCGCCCTCTTGGTGGTTTGGATATTTGTCGTCCTTTGGGGCTACTTCATCTACTTCGAGGCATTCCGCGACGGCCAGACCCCCGGCAAGAAAGCACTCGGCATCCGCGTCGTGATGGAAGGCGGCACGCCGCTCAATTTTGAAGCTGCCGCCACCCGCAATCTCATTCGGTTCCTGGATGTGCAGCCCTGGCCCTCCTGCCTAATCGGAGGCTTCATCATGTGGATCAGCGCCAAGGGTCAGCGGCTTGGCGATCTCGCTGCAGGCACTGTCGTCGTGCGCGAGCAGCCGATCCAATTCCCGAAGCTTCAGGACATCGAAGCCACACATGGTGAGCCGCTCCTCAACCAGGCGGCCTTCACCGCACTGGAAAGCTTCGTCGATCGCCGGCGCGCCTTCGATTCTCACACGCGGCGCAAACTCGCGTTCAAGCTGATCGAGAAGCTGCCCCCGTCTGTTAAGCAAGGTGAGGAACGAGACCCGACGGACTTCTTAATTAGGCTCCACGCAGAGGAATCCGCCCGCAGGCACTCCGCGCGACTCTCAAGCAAATACGGCACTCCCGCTGCCGCCGCGCTGCTGCGCAACAAGCGCCCGCGCTGGGAAGCCTTTCGGAAGCGAGTCAAGAGCTTGCGCGGCAACGACTTGAAAAAGATGAGCGGCGCCCAAGTAGGTCAGTTCGCCGCCGAGTACCGCGAACTGGCGGCCGACTTGGCGCGCGCGCGCACCTACGGATCCTCGGCGGGAACTCTCTACGCGCTGGAGCGCTTGGCCGGTGCGGCGCACAACATTTTCTACCGCCCCACTTCGCGCTCGGTTGTGCGCTTCTTTGCTTGGGTACGTTACGGATTCCCCGCAACCGTACGAAGGCTGTGGAAGCCGATCGCCTTGGCCGGCGTTTTGCTTTACGGCCCCGCGCTTGTCACCTTCGTTTTGTTGACCAGCAATCCGGACCTCGAACCCATGCTGCTTTCCAATGACATGGTCATTCGGGCGGAAAAAGCCACCGAACAGGGCGGCGATTACCGCGACACATGGGACGGCATGTGGATGGGTAGCGAAGCGCTTTCCGCGCAGCTCATGACCAACAACATCCAGGTCGCCTTCATGGCCTTCGCCGGAGGAATTTTGCTCGGCCTTGGTTCCATCCTATTGTTGATCTTCAATGGACTGCAATTCGGCGCTGCCTTGGCCGCCTTCCACAACCGAGGGGTACTCGACAACATCGGTCTATTTGTTTTGCCCCACGGAGCGATTGAACTAACCGCCATCTGCATCGCCGGCGGAGCAGGCATTTGGATGGGTAGCGGCTT
>JAJDES010000566.1 GCA_029259675.1 Planctomycetota bacterium | reverse complement strand
TGTGGGCTGATCGACATCGGTGAAGCGCAATCCGATTCGTGTGCGCTCGAATTCAATGCGACCTGTGGGAAGGAAATGGGTGTCGAGCAGAATGTCAGTGCCTGCGGGCAAGCGCGTTCCGAAGTGCGCAGGCAATCTGGGAGACTCCAGGCCGGGGGCCCAGCCACCGATTGAATTCTCAATTGGAATTCTGCCCACGCACATGCCTTCCTCCCCCCAAAAATCAGAATTCGGCCTTTCACTCGCGCCACTTACATAGGCGATTGCATGGTGGACGGCGCGCGGGTTTGAAGGGCGAATTTCAATCGAGTTGATGTGCTTTTCTATGGTTTGACCAGTGGGAAAGAGGAAGCATTGCCACTGATCCAATCCTTCCGGGCGAACTTGGAAGGCTTCCTTCATTTCCAGAATCAAGTCAGGTTCCCCCATCAGCCAACCATTTGCCGCAACAGGGGGATCCGGGCGCAAATTGGGGTCGCCTTGCGGCATGCCATTTAGGTACCAATCGCGAATCAACTTGCGCTCATCGGCCGAAAGGCGGCGTTCTCCGGCGAATTCGCCATATCCCGCAACGGGCTTCCAGGGGGGCATGTAGCCGCTGCTTATCACTTCTTCCACTAGCTGAGCTCGTGCGGCGACACGGGAGTAGCTGTCCAGGGCGAATGGAGCCGAGCCTCCGTCGCGATGGCAGGTAACGCATTCGCGAAAGATCAGCGGAGCTACATCTTCGGAGAAGTTGGGCGAGCGCCCTTCAGGAGATTCGAACTTCGAACCTACGGTACTTTGTTGCACGCCTTCCCGTGCCGACTCGCAAGCGCCAAGGAATAGGAAAGCGGCCAAACACAGCTTCGACAATGCGGCGCATCCATTGGGCGCTCGTCGGAGCCAATCTTGATGCCGTGTTGTGCAGCTTGAAGTGATCATTGCACTATCCAAGCGGTAAGTACGAATTTGGCTGATGGCATTGACGTCCTCGGAAGCCGCATGCATGGGCCGATCTTGAGCTCTAAAGCGGCAACCGACCATCGGAGCGGCCATCTTCAAGGTCAACTTCGCGCAACTTTGCCGCGAACTCTTCGTGGGTGCAGATGCCCTTGTCCAACAACATGCGTTGCACTGTGCGTGTGGCCAAGGCCAGCTCGCCCAGCGCGCGTTCGAGTTTCTCGTTGTTCACGCCGCCCGCAGATCCGGCATTTTTTAACGAAGAGAGTTCACGCCGCAAGTCCGCCGATTCCTCACGCGCCTTTTCGACTTGGGTGTGCTGGTAAATATCGAAGATCCAGTTGATGAGGCTCATGGCTATAAGGGGGTCTGGTGTGAATGTGTGAGGTTCAGTCGGACCTAGCGTAGCGGTGCTTCGATTCAGGGGCGATTCAATCGAAGCAGAAGAAAGGCGCCAATTAGCAGGGTGAGGATCGTGATCGTTGCTCCTAGCCTAAATCCAGGGGGGGTGTACTGCAGGGTAAGTTGCTTGGTTTGCTCGGGCACATGCACCGCTGAAACTAGGCCATCGGCCAAGAAGAGCTTCACGGCCTTTCCATCGGCTTTGGCTTTCCATCCGGGATAGCGCGCAATTGTCTCGGAAAGCTTGAGCCATCCGCTTTCGCCGTTGAGATCCATGACCAATTGATTCGAGCGAGTCTCGCCGCTTACCGAAACGGGGCTTCGCACGGTTTCATGCTCGATAAGCTTGTCGAATTCCTCCATTGGCGCCCGGTTCATTAAAATGGGTCCATCGAAGGGCAATGCGAAAGCGGACATTTCGATCGAATTTTCAATCACCAAGCCGTCGAAGGTTGAAATGTCGTCACTGGCGTCGATCCGAATCAGGGCCGAAGCTTTGGGGTCAAATTTCGGGCGGCTGCGCAGTCGCCGTTCAAGGTCCGGACGACACTTGGTGCTGATGGCGATGGCGTACCCTATTGATTGAGTGCGGCCGAGTGGGTCCTCCACCTCGTGCAACACGCGCGTTCCAGCGTCCAGCTCAGCTTCAATCGCGTCCTTCTGAATTGGCCCGATCGGCCGCAGACCGGGCAGATCGCGCGCATTGCGCAGTACGGCCGAATGGCAACCGAGAATGCGCAGGGCCATGACGAGTTGTTCGCCGGCTAGCGCGTCCATGGCGGCGTCGTAGTCTTTGTATCGCAGCCCTCCCAATCTGCCGTTCGTCGCTTCGCCGCCGTTAGCGTAGGTGCGCGGAAGGTCCCAGCGCGCCGTTGTGTAATAGCGAAAACCCGCTGCTTCAGTGCCCAATTGTTTGGCAGCGGCCCATTCGTTCGTCGGGGCTTCAATCAGGCGCGTGCCTTGGGCATTGCTTTGAAAGAGATCCTGCTCAAAGGCCACGCCCAGTGCGATCAATGGCAAGACCAAATGCCGCATCCATTTTGCGGGGGGTCGGCCCCCAAGCATGCGATCCAAAAGATTGCCGGCACCGATGGCACCGAGGGCAATCGCGGAGGGCACATACAGGACCAATGCGCGGGCGACATGGCGCGTGCGATCGTAGCCGGGGATCCACTCGTAGAGTGACTCATGGAAGTATCCGCCGGCGAGGATTAGAGCCAAGAGCGCAGCTGCGAAAAAGCTCAGGCCGCGCCTCCAGGTTCGCCACAAGCAGAACACTCCGCACAGGGTCCAAAGTCCCAAGCTCAAGGCGTGTTGCCTGCCTCCGAATTGCTCCAGGGGCCTGAAAACTTCACCCAAACTGTCGCGCAAGCCGAGCGATTCGCCGCGCGTCGTCAAATCAATCCAGTGGAACATTGGAATCAATCGGACTGCGGTCAGACCGAGCGCAACGGGCAGCGAGATGACTGTTGCCGCCAGGATGCGCTGCACGCGAGAATTTCCGTCGGCTTGACCGAATAGGAAAATGGCGGCCACCAGCATGGCGCTGTAGCTGGCGACAAAGATTCCTCCGGCGTGCACTTGGAGCGCGATGAAGAGGCCAAGCAAAATTGCGTGCAGGCTTGGGCGCGAGCTCTTCATGCACTTCAGCGCGCTCAACGCAACAAGTGGAACCCAAGCTTCGGCATAGCCCCAGTAGGGCAAGCCAGTGTGAATGCGTGTCAGCAACATTCCGGTGGCGAAAAGCGCTCCGGCGGCCATGGCTACGCTGCGGTGCCTAGTCAGGTACCAAGCCAGGGCGTACATGGCCCAGGCGGCGAGCACCGAGTGCAATGGAATGGACCAAAGAAAGGCGCGCTCGGGTTCGAAGCATGCCAGCATCAACCAGGTCGGCGGATACAGCAGCGGCTTGTCGATCACCGGAAAGTAGGGGCTGCCCGAAAACGCGTGGCGATTCCAAAAGGGCAAGAGCGCGCCCTCATCCCAGGCTTCTCGCAACAAGCTGTACGCCGGTTGATGCTCCTGCAAAACGTCTGCGTCGAGAATTAGCCCGCGGCCGGGCAGAAGTTCCCCGTGACGCAAAAGTGCGAGTGCGAGCAACAACAACAGAGCGGGCAGGTGCCAGGTCAAGCCGGCCCGGGGCGACTTTGCCTGGCTCCGGGCAAAGCCGGGGTCTACTGCGCTTTGCGCATTGGATGGCGGGGGGCTACTCACGGCCAGAGACCATAGTGGGGGCTTGGCCCCGGCGCTCGGATTCGGTCTTCCGGGCCGCGGGGAGGGGCGCTGAGGGCCTCCGGGAGCTACAAATAGGCTTCTTCGTTAGTAGCCTACTCCAAAGTAGGCTAGTTGGATGATGCCTTGTGCCGCGCCAGCAGGGCGCCACACCCAACTCAATCACCCTTCTGAATCGCAGCCCCATAGCCCTCGGGATCCGTCGCGCCTTCGGTGGAGAGCATCAGCACATTGCTGTTCGCCCCCAAACCGACGTGCCTGGCCAGTTCACCCCCGCTTCCTTCGACGAGTTCCATCAGACCCGCTAGGCCGGCAGCTCCCGACTCGCCGGAAACCACGCCGGCTTCATGCAGGCAGCGCATAGCCATCTTGGTTCGCTCATCATGCACGGCCAAAAAGCCGTCGAAACCGTCGCGAATTTGAGGCCATGCCAATTCGCACACTGTCCCGCACTCCAATCCGGCCATGATCGTGCGCGGGCCCTGGGGGAGTCGAACAATGCGGCCGGAGTCGCAGGCTGCCAGGGTGCTGGCGGCGTGGATCGGTTCCACTCCAATCAGTGCAGGTTGTTGGGCCATGCCGCGAAACCTGTAATGTTGAACTGCGGTTGCAGCCAGCGAGCCGACACCGATTTGAACCAGGACTAGGTCGAATGCCGGTTGTCCGGTGCGGGCGGCGTCGATTTCCAAGAACAGGGTGAGGTATCCGTGCACGATGTCGCTCGGCACATCCGATTGCCCGTCCACGACGGTGTCCTGTACGAGTAGACCGCCGCATTTTTCAGCGAATCGCGCAGCGCGAGCAACGGCATCGTCGTAATCACCATTCACGATCCGAACTTCAGCGCCCTCTTCGCGCAGGGCCCGACTGCGTGCGGGTGCGGCGCCGGCCGGCAGGAAGATGCGAGCGGGCAGGCCAAGTGTGCGGGCCACGTGGGCGACGGCGCGCCCGTGATTGCCGTCCGTTGCGGAGATGAGGATTGGTTTGCCGCGCAATTCGGGTTGCAGCAATTCGAAATCGGGCAGCATGTCCCCGCCAAATCGCCTGGCGAGGGCGCGCGCGACAGCCCAGCTTGCCCCCAATATTTTGAACGCGGGCAAGCCCAGGCGATTCGACTCATCTTTGAGGTGAACCGATCCGACTCCAAGGCGCGCAGCAACGGTCGGAAGATTCAGCAGCGGAGTCGGCATGTAGGCCGGCAAGCGGCGGTGAAACTCAAGCATGGATTTGCCGGCCGAATCGCACTCGAGCAACAAGTCCCGGTGGGGATTGATTCGCGCCATTGCCGGCAGAGGTTCCGAGCAATGGTCATTCATGATCGAGCGTGAAGGCGAATCGGAGGGAATTCAGGTCGGCAGAGCGGCGCTGATAATCGGCAAGTGCCAAACGCCATAACATTCGGGCTCACGAATCGCTGCGATCATTGCGTCGAAGTGAGCGACGACTTGATCGTAAGTCAGATCGGTTTCCCTGGCGATTGCTTGGCTGTATCCGTCGCGCCAGGCAATCCAAATGCTCGCGAATGAGTCGCGTTTCACTCGAAGTGTGTCAATGACCAGATAATTGACGCGAATGTCCGTCAAACCGGCTCTGACCAAATGGCCGAACGCATTGCGGCCAATGCGCAAATCCGACCCTGTGGCCCTCGCAAAAGCAATTGGACCACGCAGCCAAAATAAGTCGCTCGCGTCGTCGGCCGCAACGTCGGGATCGATCTGCTCAAGTTTTCGTAGATGCGCTTCGGGCAAGCTGAAATGCATCATGGCGTAGTCTTCAACGACCAAGTGCAGACGACCGCCGGGCTTGGTTACGCGTACGAGCTCGGCGATGACCTTGGCGGGGTCGGGAATGGCTTGCAACAGGTGGCGACAGAGCGACAGGTCAAAGCTGTCATCTTCCTGATCCAAGTGATAGGCGTCGCCCAATTGAAATTGAGCGCGAGCGCCAAATGGCTGGCTGGCGGCGGCCGCGTGTGCAATGTGATCGGCGTGGATGTCGATACCGAGCAAGTTCGCCTTGGGGATTGCCTCGAGCAACCGCCGGCTAATTTCGCCGGTGCCACAGGCCAAGTCGAGAACCTGAGGAGCGTCGGGCAGATCGTAGCCCTCAATTAAGGGCCACTCTTGTGGCCAAACGGCATCGGCTTGGAATCTGAGGTTGCGGACCATCGATTCGTCCGCCATCTGTTCCGCCTGGGGATTGCGCGTCGAAGACATGCCAAGAGCATAACCTTGGGGCTTGTCCGCGTGGCCATTGGGTCCGGGCAGCAAGCTGCTCCGATTCGCCCGACTCGTTATAGCTAGCTACGGAGCCGAGCGGCCCGGGATGCCATCCATTCGAGTTCCGAGCATGTAAGACTCAGTCGCCGCCGAGTTCCAGTTCGAGAGCGCTTTGAATTTGACTTCGAAACCAATTGATTTGCGTGCGCGAGATGGGAAGTCCATCGAGATCGAGCGTGACGGCTCGGTTCCAAGTTTTGGCGCTGACCTCATAGCCCTGGGTCATGCGCAATCGGCGCTCCAGGTCGGTCATGTGCGCGGCTCCGTAGACGATTCCAATATTGCTCACCTCACCTGCCTCAATAGCGGTGCGCACATCGTCCAGCACAACTCGATTTCGGTCCCTGAGCAGAACACCCATGAGCGACGCCAACTCATCGGGCGCGTTTTGGAGCAATTGGTCGGCGCGGCTCAAAACTTCGATCCCGACCAGCATCATGGCGGCCTTGCCGATTTTGGACTTGCCGACAAAACGCAACACCGATCCGCTTATCTCCGCCAATAGAGATTCGCCCGACAGAAGGCTGAAAAGCTCTTCCTTCTCCGCATTCAAATCAACACCCAAGCGCGCCTGGATTTGGTCCACGGCGAGGTCGCTGTTGCGCCATTGATGGCCCGAATGGCTCATGGCATCGAGTTGAAACACCAGTCCCATGGCGGTCGCCAGATCTTGCTGGATCCCGAAATCCTTGCCCAATTCGGCTGCTTTCAGGGGATCTTGATCCGAAAAGAAGAGATCCGCGGCCGCCCCGCTTCCGCCGTCGGTTTGGTCGGAACCCAAGCTGATCAAGTCGAATTTTCCGCGTCGCGAGTTGGAGCCCAAGCTGAACACTACGGGTGTTCCAAATCCGTCCACACGAGCGATTTTCAGCAACTCGACCTCTTCCGGTTTGATGCCGGCTGCCAGTTGATCCAAATCCGCCGGGTAAGCGTTGTTGCGATCAAAATAGCCGTCCAGCAGCACCGCCAAGAAGCGCAGTCGATCGCGACTGATGCGCACTTTGCTTTCGTCACTGTCTCCCTCCTTGTCGTACATGGCGCGACCGGTTCCCGCGGGCCGAACGCTTTCAAACAGGACCAAATCGCGACTGTCGAGCGCGCCCTGAAGCTCGCTGTAGAAAGACGGTTCGGCGATATGCACGGCGGCGGCAAGCATGATCTCCGGCGCACCCTCCTCGTCCGGCGTCAGCGTGCAGATGGCGACTTCCAACTCGAGAAAGCGCCCGTCCTCGCGCTCCACCAGCCTCAAATACGGCCCGCCCTTCTCCGCTGATTGCTCGGTAGCCGCCACCCCGACTGGGACGGTCCGAGGTGTGGCGGGAAGCGCCGAGGAGGGGGCGGAGTTCGTGCTCGGCGAAGAAACAGCGGAGCTGACGGGTCCGAGCGAGGAAATTACGGCGAGCAGAAAGTGGCAGGGCATCGAAATCAGCATGACAGGCGTTTGCTTGAGGTCACCGGAGGGGTGAATGGGCTCAGCGTTTCAGGGGGCAAGACATTTTGGGCACGTTGATCAAAGCGGGGGCTAGCGGCATCCTCGGTGGGTATCTCGCCCGACTTGACCTGAGTCAGAGCGCAACGCTCGACGCGTCGCCCTCTCGCCGGGCATTATCACAGATAAGCATGTGGGATTGGATCCAAGGAAACCCGGAATTCATGACCGGCCTGGGCATTGCCTCAGCGCTGGGGTTTGTGCTCAGCATCCTGGCCTTCCCGCTCCTCATCGCTCAAATCCCCGAGAATTACTTCGCCACGCGCTGCCCCCCAGCTCACCCCATGCGCAATCGTCACCCTTTGGCGGCGCTCGCCATCGTGGCCCTGAAGAACCTGGCGGGAGCGGTGCTGGTGCTGGCGGGAATCGCCATGCTTCTCCTACCCGGCCAGGGCGTTTTGACAATCCTCCTGGGCTTGATGTTGTTGAATTTCCCGGGCAAACGCCGACTCGAGCTCTGGATCGTGCGGCGCCCTCGAATTCAGCGCGGATTGAATTGGCTCCGCAAGCGGCATCACAAACCACCATTGGTCATCGCGCCGCTTCGCCCGGTATCGAATCGGGGTCGTGAGTAGCGGTTTTCCGCATAAACAAATGATGTCCGAGCGCCGATGGAGTTTGCTCGCCGTTTGAACTCTCCTGGAGGAGCAAGCGGGCTATTCAATCTGCTCGCGCCGGCATCCGGCGATTTCGCAAGTGCCTGCGGAACTGTGCGCACCTCTCGGCCCACTCGCCCCGTTGTCAGTTTGGAGTCGCCTTGAAACAATGACCCGGCTATTGCCGAGCCCCAAATGAAGCTTCGCGCCCTTTGGACGCCCAACGTGCAAGCGCCCTCTTTGGCGTCAGGCCGTGAGCCAAGGAAGCCGGTTACCTAGCCAAACTCCTAGCATGCTTCTAAATTTGATCTACCGCCACAGTTTGAGTTGTATCGCACCCGCTGCTTATTGGTTAGGGGCGGCATCACGCTTGGTATCCCCAGTGAAACGCAGAAATTCAAGCTGCGCGACATGGTCGGCGACCCATGCATTGGTCTTCGCGCTCGCTTGCATGGGCAGCGCTTGCGATTCATCTGAGGGAGTAGCGGATTCGAGCCAGACCGCTCATGAGGATGCGACGACCCCCAAAGCTTCAACGGCCACGGGTCCGTTCGATCGCGCTGGAGAGTTACCGTCGCCAGAACAGCCGCAAGCCGCCCAAGAATCGCAAGCGGAGCTCTCATCGAATGAGGCGATGCATCAACGTTTGCTTGAACTCGCCGCGCAAATCAATCACCAGAGCACGGCCTATCGCAACAATTTGCGTGTGGAGATCATGCGCGAGCAAAAAGCTCAAGCGGGCCGGTCACCTGGAATTCAGTTCGAACGACAACTCGCACTCGAGTTGATGCGCTCCGGGCAATCCGAAGCGGCTATTGAGCAGCTCGAGAGTATCCTTGCTGAGCTACAAGCTCAGGGAATTGAGTTCCCTGAGGATACGCAGCGCAAGATGGACCGACTGATGGCGATTAGTTGGTTGCGACTTGGTGAACAAGAGAATTGCATTCTCAATCACTCGATTGACTCATGCCTAATGCCGATTCGGGGCAGCGGAGTGCATCAAGAGCCACGCGGTTCAGCAGCTGCTGCGCAGATCTATCGGCGCTTGCTCGAATTGGACCCCGAAGATTTGAGTGCTCGCTGGTTGCTCAACATTGCTTGCATGACTTTGGATCAATATCCAGATGGAGTGGGCGAGCCGTGGTTGGTTCCTGAGGAAGTCTTTGCCTCAGAATATGACTTGCCGCGCTTTCGGGATGTGGCCATGTCCGCTGGGCTTGCTGAGCAGGGGCTTTGCGGTGGAATTGTGCTTGATGATCTCAGTGGGGACGGATTGCTCGACGTTGTCGTGACAACATGGGATGTCGAGTTGCCCATGCGTTACTTCGTCAACGATGGGCAAGGGCAATTTGTCGAGCGCACTGCGGAAGCGGGCTTGAGCGGCCAATTGGGTGGATTGAACCTGACCCATGCCGACTACGATAACGACGGCCATATCGATCTGTTCGTCGTGCGCGGCGCATGGATGGGCGATAGCGGAATGTTTCCCAATTCATTGCTGCGCAATCGCGGTGACGGCACGTTTGAAGACGTGACCGAGAGAGCGGGCCTGTTGCGCATGCAGCCCAGTCCCAGCGCGGCCTTCGGCGATTACAACAATGACGGTTGGCTGGATTTGTTTGTTGCCAATGAGTCACGCAAGAAGGAAAGACCGTGCGAACTCTACCGCAACAACGGGAACGGCACTTTCACAGAAGTCGGTGCGAGCGTCGGTTTGAATCACATCGGATTCGTCAAGGGAGCTGTTTGGGGTGACTACAATAATGACGATCGGCCGGACCTATTTCTGTCGCGCATGGGCCAAACCAATGTGCTCTACCGGAACGCTGGTCCCGATGCCGATGGGGTTTGGAGCTTTGAAGATGTGGCGGCGGAAGCGGGCGTAAGCGAGCCTCTGATGAGCTTTCCGACGTGGTTCTTCGACTACGACAATGATGGTTGGCTCGACCTTCTGGTGGCGACCTTTGCGGATTTCGGTGGTGTAGCCCTGAATATGGTTGCTTCAGACTACTTAGGTCTGGAGACAGAGGCCGAGCGCACCAAGCTCTATCGCAATCGTGGCGACGGTACCTTTGAGGACGTAAGCGCCAAAGTGGGGATCGACAAGGTACTGCTGGCGATGGGTGCAAATTTCGGGGACTTGGACAATGACGGTTGGGAGGATGTTTACTTCGGCACCGGACAGCCCGCGTTCATCTCCCTAGTCCCCAATGTCATGTTGCGCAATGACAATGGCACACGCTTTCAAGACGTGACGACCTCCGGCGGCTTCGGCAACATTCAAAAGGGGCACGGGATTGCATTCGGCGATGTGGACAATGACGGGGACCAGGATATTTTCGCCAACATGGGCGGCGCCTACAGCGGCGACGTGTACCAAAACGTGCTGTACGAAAACCCGGGTTTCAAGCATCGCTGGATTACTCTGCGCTTGCGCGGAGCCCAATCGAATGCGTTGGGGATCGGTGCGCGCGTGCGGCTTGTGGTAAAGGACGAAGCGGGCAATTTACGCGATATTCACCGCGTGGTTAGCACGGGCGGCAGTTTTGGATCTTCCAGCCTGCAACTCGAAATCGGATTGGGAACCGCTCAGTCGATTGAACGCATGGAAGTCCGCTGGCCGCGAACGGGCAAGACAGACGTCTTCACCGAAGTCCCACTGAACGGCATTGCTCTCGTTAGGGAGGGTGCTTCCGAACTGGAAGCCCTCACCAGCAATCCCCTGAAGCTAGGCGGAAAGTCCACTTCAGCCACAGGGCACGCACATCACTAATTCAGCGCTTCACTAAGGCCGCAGCTACTCTGCGTGCATCTGTTCACCGCACGAACCAAATGGTGTGTGAAGCGATTGCCTGTAGCAAGTCGCGGTCGAGTGAATTGTCCACGCCAAGCGAGAACAAAGCTGTGGATGGCGTGTGACGCTTGCACTCACAAAAAAAATCGCCGACTCAACATGCATTGCTGCAAGCTGAGCCGGCGATTTTGTAGATGAACTCGGAGCGCGGGCTTAGACGCGGGCCAGTTCTGACTGATTGGCTTCGTCCTCGGCGTAATCCGAAATCGGCGGGCAGGTGCAAATCAGGTTGCGATCGCCGTAGCCGTTATCGACGCGCGAAACGTGGGGCCAGTACTTTTGGTTGCGTGACCAGGGTGCGGGGAACGCGGCTTCCTCGCGGGTGTAGGCGTGCGTCCACTCAGTGGAGGTAACCATGTCCGTTGTGTGCGGAGCGTTCTTGAGCGCATTGTCGGTGCGATCGGCTTGGCCTTCCTCGATGGCTCGAATCTCTGCGCGAATTTGAATCAAGGCATCGCACAGGCGGTCGATCTCCGCTTGGGTTTCCGATTCTGTAGGTTCGATCATCAGCGTGCCGGCCACGGGGAAAGACATGGTCGGGGCGTGGAACCCGTAATCCATTAGGCGCTTGGCCACGTCTTCGCCCGAGATGCCTGCTGAATCCTCGAAGGGGCGCAAGTCGATGATGAACTCGTGCGCCACGCGACCGCGATCGCCGCGATAGAGGATCGGGTAATGGTCGCTGAGACGCTCGGCCATGTAGTTGGCGCAGAGAATCGCAACTTCGGTTGCACGTTGCAGACCTTCGGCGCCCATCAACGCAATGTAGACCCATGAGATGGGCAGGATGCTGGGGCTGCCCCAGGGGGCGGCCGCAATTGCGCCGAAAGACTCGGGTCGCTCGCCCATGTTTACGACCGGGTGATTGGGAAGGAATCCCCGCAAGTGTTCGGCCACGCCAATCGGACCCATGCCCGGTCCGCCGCCGCCGTG
>JAJDES010000565.1 GCA_029259675.1 Planctomycetota bacterium | reverse complement strand
GAGACTAGGTTTTGCTTGCTCGGGATTGCGCCGACAGTCGGTTCCCAAAAGCACAGCTTCATTCAGTGATTTCCTCATTTCGTTGGGGTGGAGGAGCCGTCTGAGCTTTTTCGCCGGGGTTGGGATAAGCTCGCCGCGAGCGACGCAGGGTGGGCGTTTCCGCGCACCTCCGTGCTTGTGCAGTTCG
The DNA here is from genome assembly GCA_029259675.1 of Planctomycetota bacterium. GTDB lineage: Bacteria > Planctomycetota > UBA1135 > UBA1135 > JAJDES01. The sequence continues at coordinate 12,785 of JAJDES010000565.1, read as the reverse complement.
GAAAGTGAGTTGTATATTCCCGTCAAACGGATGCCGATCGAGCCAAAACGGAAAGGGACAGTGTGGGATAATGCGTTACAGGTTGATTCAGTTTGGGGAGTTGGGTTCCTGGTCCTGGTTGGCTGTCGGCTTAATCGGGCTGAGTCTCCGACTCGGCGCCGAAAGTGAGTTGATTCGCGCTCGAAGCGGGCACGAGACCAGGTTGACGGAACAAACGCGGGAGGAAGAGCCCCTGACGCCTCCGCCCAGTGAGTTGTTTGAGTTGGTGAAGTTTGACTCCGAAGTGGGCAAGTTGTCCGCTTACCTGGGGCTGGCACCCGGCGAGGGAAAACATCCCGCCATCATTTGGTTGACGGGCGGATTCCCCGTGGGCGGCATCGGTTCGGATGCGTGGGGGCCCGTGGATGTCGAGAATGATCAGTCGGCCAAGGCTTACCGCGAAGCCGGCATCGTGATGATGTATCCGACCATGAGGGGGGCCTACGGAAACCCCGGGGTGCAGGAGTCCTTCTACGGAGAAGTCCATGATGTGCTCGCAGCGCTCGACTATCTCAAGTCGATTGATTACGTGGACCCCGAACGCATCTATCTCGGCGGACACAGCACCGGCGGTACCCTGGCGCTTTTGGCTGGATGCATGAGTTCAAGCTTCGCCGGCATCATCGCTTTCGGGCCGGTTTCCGATGTGTCTGGCTACGGGGCTGACAACCTGACTTACAACCCGCGCCACGCCAAAGAGAATCGCCTGCGCGCTCCCATTCGATATCTTGACGACATTCAAGTACCGACATGGATGATTGAAGGGGAAGTCGGTGGCAATGGAGATTCCCTGCTCGAAATGCAGGCTGCGACCGACAATCCGAAGCTGCAATTCATCATTGTCGAAGGTGCGGATCACTTTGACGTCTTGAGCAGCAGCAACGCACGCATCGCGGAGAAAATTGCGAGCCGCGGGCCTGCCGAGCAGCTTGAGGTGACAGCCGCTGAGCTTCAGGCGAGTTTTGAATCCGTGCGCGCCATGCTGCGCGAGAGCACGGACCTTTATACACTCGGCTCGTTGCGTGGGGCGGGAGTGGATCTTTCCATTGAACAACGGGTGGAGCACTACTTGATTAGCTACAGCAGGAGAGATTTGGAGAAAGTTTCCGCCGTGGGCACCGGTTGGGAAGCGGGTGAATTGTTTCTGGGCGAGGGGCAGAACGGACGCGAGAATTTCATTCTGCCGCTATCCAAGAAAGTCAAACTGAATGACCTGGAGGCGGTCTTTGCCGCTTCGGCCGAAGTGTCTGCCATAGCCGACCGCCTTGACTTGCATTACTACGGATGGGATGTGCCTTAGAGGCGAACTTCAGGAGCGGCAATTGCGTGCCCGCTGCCAAAGGAATGAGGATGCCTGCTGTGTGGATTCGCACCCCCGGAATCTTTACTTACTTCGCTTGCCGCGCTTGCGGCTGAGCTGAGAGCCTGTTCCATGGGGCAAGAGCTTAGCCGCGCAAGGGATGATCAAGCTGCGCTGGTTGCACTGTTGCAGCTTGCATACTCCGGCGAGTTGGCGGCTGCCCATGCCTATCGAGGGCATTGGAAGTCCGTGTCGAGTTTGGAGCAGTGCGCGCATACAGGCGATTGAACAAGAGGAGTTGGAGCATCGCCGCTTAGTGGGTGAGATGCTGACGGAGTTGAAAGTCGTTCCGAACAAGGCGCGTGAACGTCGCGCTGCTGTCGTCGGTCGTGTACTTGGATTCCTGTGCCATGTCGGCGGCTGGCTCGCACCGATGTACGGCGCCGGAAAGCTGGAGCGCCGGAATATCGGCGAGTACGAAGCTGCGGCGCGCTTTGCAATGGGATGCGGTCGCGGTGAGTGGGTGGATAGCCTGCTCACCATGGCCGAGGTCGAATGGGAGCACGAGCAGTACTTTCGCGCCCAAGTGCTCGGGCATTGGTTGGGGCGGCGGATTCCCATTTGGCCGGCTCCGGCTGCGAAGGAGACCATTCGCGGGGCCATTCAATCCGCCCAAGCCCCGGGCAACCGCCCCGGCCCGGGCGAGTCTGCGGGCGAAGAAGCGGGCGGAGCATTGCACTAGTTCGGGGGATTGCCGACCCTGGTGGAACGCAACCCCAAAGAGCACTGCATAGGAGCGTTAGCCGCTCCATTCGACGCCATGTTTCGAGTAGAAGAATTACGCGAACTTTCCAGGGATCATCACGGCGCACTCGTGCTGGCGCGAAGTGCCAGGAACGCTGCTGATGGAAAGGGCGAAATGTCCGTGGACGAGCAGTGGCCGCTGGTCGAAGCCAATTTCGAAGCGGTGCTCGAGCCTCACTTCAAGATCGAAGAGGAATTGATGGCTCCCGCGTTGAAAGCGCACGGAAAGGCTGAACTAGCTGAGCAACAGCTGGGGGAGCACGCGCAAATACGGGCGCTGTTCGCGAGCGATTCGGAGCGCAGCGCGGCAAACCTGATGCGCTTTGGGCAGCTACTGGAGCAGCACGTGCGCTTCGAAGAGCGCGAACTCTTCGAATTCGCCCAGGACGCAATGAGCCCCGAGGAATTGGCAGCAATTGCCAAAGCCAGCGACAAAGGTCGGGGCAAGGGCTAGTTCCGTGCGCGCTTCGGAGCGCACGGATATTTGTGATTGCGACCTAGGGGCATCCTTGGGGCGCCCGTCTCCCCCAAGGGTCATGGGCGCAAGTCCCGACGCTTCCGCGCCGATGCATCGGCCCCAGTGCCCGGCGCTCAGTGGGGGTGCTCTTCGTACCAGACGGATACGAAGAAGAGGAAGGGGCCCATGCTGCCGGCGCCCGCCGATTGCTTGATGTGCTTGATCTCTATCCCGGGGTTCGAATTCAACCAGGCGGCAATTTCATCTTCGAACTCGGCGCTGGCCGCAGGGGTCTTGGCTTGCTTGGTGGTCTTGGTGAATAGCTTGATCTTCACAACAATGTCTCAGCTTTGGTTTGGCGTTCGGGAGTCGACGCTAATTGCCCGCATCGGGGTCCACCAGGGTGAACACTTCGTCACCTAGGTCGAGTCCCGATTCGATCTTTTCAATGGTCATCACGGTGCGGCCCGATTCGGGGTTTTCGATTTCGATCCGAGTAGCGGTGCGTTGACCGTCCATCGGCTTGAATTCCGAATGCGTAATGGTGACTGGGATTCGCAATCCGTTCTCAATGGCGATCACCTTGACTTGCAGAATGTCGCCCGTTTCCGCGTCCACCCAGTAGGTTCGGCCGGGGAGCGGGGCCTTGTTGAGGCTGACCACGTAGACGGCGCGGTCCCGGTGCCTGTCGGTGCGCGTTACTTGGACGGAATCAAAGTAATCATTCCAGTCGCCTTCAACGGCGCCGGGATGTTCGAGCAGAGCCTGGGCAAGCATGTCACCCTTGAGCGTTTCAAAACCGCGCATGGAGTTGTAGGCCCAGGCCTCTTCGCCCAGGCTGGCCGAATCGACGCAGCCGAACTTTCCGAAATCCATATGGTTGGAGAAACGATCCTTGCCCCGGGTGTAGGTCGTCAACTTTCCGCGCACGCCGGCCTGCGCTATCCAGACCGTACCGGTCGCTTTGATGCCGCCCCTGGTCTTCAGGGCTTCGAGCCGAGCTTGGGTGTCGCGCAGGGCCAGCAATTCTTCAACGGAAGGAAGGTCTTGATCCGTCGCTCCGGCAACGCGAGTAAACAACTGGTCCCCTGAGCTGCCGTGGAAAACCAAGGAGTCGACTTGGTCTTCGGCATCGACCGCGAAGGTGGCGCCGAAATCGTCGCGGGCCCGGAATGTGGCGTAACCGTTTGCATCGGGCACCCGGAAAGGCATGTATTTGCCCTTGTCCTCCAACATGAGTTGCCCGCCCTCAACAAAGAACTTGATGCGCTTGCCGCCGTTGGCGCGCTCGTAGATGCCCACAAACTTCTCAAGCTCCTCGATAGGCACTTCGGGCTCGGTCTCATGGCCCTCGCGCGGCAGTTGAAAGTTGAACCCGCTCTGGTGAATCGTCAGCCCGACAACTTGGTCTTGCTCGTCGCGTTGGAAGGAGGCCGCGATTCGGTCCGTCAGGACGGCGTACCACTTGCCCTCTTCGTCGGGCGCCTTGAGGTCCAATACCTGCTGGGAGGGAATATCGATAGCCAGGTGGTCCCCTTTGTTGAGGACCGTGAAAGGCTCGTTGCGGAAGGTGGCAAAGTTGGCCGTGTAAACGCCGACAAACTGCTCGAGATCTATATTGGCATCGTTGACCGCCGGGCCATCTTCACGCTTAGGTTCGGGCCATTCATCGAGCAGGGCATCAAAAACGATGGGAATGGATAGCTCGCGCACGGGCGAAGCGCTTTGGTTGATGAGCAGCACATAGCCCAAGCCCTCCTCCGGCATCAGACTCACCTGTGCGCTAAACCCTTCAATGTTGCCGCCGTGATCGACGACCTGGCGTCCGTCGTGCTTGCGCAGCATCCAGCCCAAGCCGTAGTCCATTTCGTTACCCATGGCGATTTGGGGACTCCAGGTGTCCTTCAAACGCTCGGGGCTAATCAAACGCTTGCCGCTAACTTCCCCGCGACCGAGCTGGAACCGAATCCATTGCGCCATGTCCAAGACGTTCGAGTTGATCGATCCGGCGGGTGCAATGTTGTCGAGCGAGATCAAGCGCGTGGGGCTGTGCACGGCGTCGGTTTCATCCCACATGTACCCGGTTGCCAAGCGCGAATCTTCACGGGCAACACCGATTGAAACGCTGCTGGAGTTCATCTCGAGCGGGCCAAAGATTCGACTTTGAATCAGCTCATCCCAGGAGCTACCCGCGGCAATCCCCGCAGCTTCCCCCGCGGCGAGGTAGGTGACATTGCAATAGTGGAAGCCGGCGCGAAAGTCGTCCAGGGGCTCGGCTCCCGCGGCGGTGCGCAGAATCTCTTCGCGCGGAACCTGTCCGCCAAACCACAGAATGCCCATGCGGGAGAATCCGCTGCGGTGGCTGAGTAAATCGCGCAGGGTGCACCGGGCGTTTTCGTCCTCGCTGCGCACGGCGAGTTCGAAGTAGGGCAAGTAGTTCGCAACCGGGTCGTCCCAGTCGAGCTTGCCCTCATCGGCGAGCATGCCGATTGCCGTTGCCGTGAAGGCCTTGGTGGTGGATCCGATGGCGTAGAGCGTGTGCTCATCCGCAACGCGTTTCGACTCGACGTCTGCGTAACCGAATCCCCGCGCCCAAATGACTTCGTCATCCTTGACGATGGCGAGCGACATGCCGGCCGCGTGGTGCTCTTCGCGGGCGGCTTCGAGGGCCTCGTCCAATTTGGCCAAACGCTGTCCAAGCGTCGGCTCCTCGAGCGCGGAGGCAAGCGGAGTCAGTGCCAACAAGGCGGCGAGCGAAAGCAAAGGGCGCGAGGACTTCATGGGAGCAGGGGAAGGGGGGTTACAAATTGTCGCCGGACCCACTTGAGCCCGGCATGGATTGAAGCTGGGCCTTTACTTCGGCCTGGATCTTCTGGCTTTGGGGGTTGTCGCTTTCGTCGCCGAAGATGGCCCGCATGGCCTCGTACTGTTGCTGTGCTTTTTCCCGATTGCCGAGTTGCGCATGGGCCATGGCCGCGAACGCGTGGTCGGCGGGAGAGATTGCCCTGGCCAAGCCGCCCGGATAATTGAAGAGAGGTCTCTCAAGCTCGAGCTTCTCCGCAGCCAAAGCAAACTCACCCAATCGATAGAGCACGGCACCGTGCACGGTCTGCAGGGCCAAGTGCTCCGGTTCGTCTTGGAGGGCGAGTTCAATCGCCGTGCGCGCGAGGACATACACGTCGGGCGATAGGTCCGGGCGCATGGCGCTTTCCATGGCGAGCTTGGCCAAGTTGTCGCGCAGGTTTTCACGCTGCTCGATCGAGAATCCGGCTTCAACCAGCTCCCCATGGGCGCGCAACATGCTTTCCAAGGCTTCTTTGAACTCACCGCGCTGCGACAACCGGCCCGCGTAATACTTCAGGTTTTCAGCATTTTGCTTGGGACCCAGAAACACTCGCCCGGCTTCAATGAGTTCGAGCAGAATGTTGTCCGCATCGATTCTTTGTTCTTCGCCCTCGCGGTTGCGAACAATTTGGAAGAGGGCGTCCAAGGCGGCAAAGTCGTAGGTCGCGGGCGGCGTGGCCATGGCGCGGAAGCGTTCAATCGCCTCGCGGAGGTAGGGCTCAGCCGCAGTGGGATCCGATTTCTGAAAGAGATGTCGGCCCAACCCGAGTGCGGAGATTGCAAGGATCGGACTGTCATCCGGGTAGAAGGAGTGAACCTCGCCGTAGATGGAGTGCAACGTCTCAAGCGGATCGAGCGAAGGCTGATTCATTTGCAGAATCAAGCGCTTCTCGAGTGTTTCAATAATGCGGAAACGAGCGGGATTCGGCGCGGCCCTTAGGATTTGCAAGGACTCCTGCAGCAGCTCGTCGGCCTCGGTGTACTCGCCGCGATTGCTGAGCAAGTCCGCCAATTCGATCCGCGCTTCGTAACTGGCAACCCCAGGTCCTGCGCTTGACCCGTTGAATGTGTCCAGGGCCGTGCGCAGAGCCTGCTCCGCTTGCAAGTCATCCCCACCTGCGCGCAGGGAACTTCCCATGCGGGTACGGCTAATGGCCACATTGGGGTGCAGCTCGCCGTAAACGGCCGCCCATACCTCGAGCGCCTCACGGCTGAGTTCCGCAGCCTCCTCGAAGTTGCCCGAGTCGTGCAGGCGCAGGGCGAGCGTGTCCAAAACGGCGGCATAGGTCGCGTGGTTTTCGCCAAAGACCTCGCGCACCGTTGCGAGCACTTCTTCCACTTCGCTGCGGTCCGCCGCACGCCCGGGATCGGTCATGGACAGGACATTTTGAAGCGAGGCGCTGATCTCTCCCGAGCGATCGGCCTCCGCGCGTGCGCGCAGGAAGCCGGCTGTTGTCCCGGCCAAACCCAGGCCGATCACGGCCAAGAGGATTGTGCCGGCCACGACTGCCTTGCGATTGCGGCGCGCAAATTTGGTGATGCGGTAGCCGGCGCCGGGCGGCCCGGCAACAACGGGTTGGTTGCTTAAGTGACGCAGCACGTCCTCCGCGAAGGCCGCAGCGGTTTCGTAGCGCCTGGTGCGATCCTTCTCCAACGCTTTCATGACGATCCAATCCAGATCGCCGCGAAAAGCTCTGGATAGGGCGTTGGCGTCGCTACTTTGCTGTTTAGCGAAGGTGTCCGCTGCGTGGCCCAGCTTGCTGATGCGGGTCGACGGCGCCGGGGCCTCATCCTCGCGGATCATGCGCGTCATCTCCTCGTAAGCCGCCGTGCGCAAGTCCTTCGGATCCACCGGAGTGGTGCCCGTAAGTAGCTGATAGAGCAGCACACCCAGGGAGTAAATGTCGCTGCGCGTATCCACGTCGAGGCCGCTCATCTCGGCCTGTTCCGGCGACATGTATTCGGGCGTTCCGATGATTTGATGGAACTCGGTGAAGAGCGTGCTCTCGGTCAAGCGTTGGTTGGTCGCCTTGGCCACCCCGAAGTCGATGATCTTGGGCACCGGCACACCGTCGTGGGATGTGATCAGGACGTTCGTCGGCTTGATATCGCGGTGAATGACGCCCTTTTGATGCGCGTGCTGAACGGCGCGGCAAACATCCACGAAGAGCCCCAAACGGTCTTTGGTCGACACTTTGTGGGTGTCGCAGTACTCGTTGATCGGCACGCCGCGCACGAGCTCCATGACAAAGTAGGGGCGGCCCGTTTCGGTGGCGCCGGCGTCGAGCACGCGCGCAATGTGCGCGTGATCCATCATGGCCAGGGCTTGGCGCTCGGCTTCGAAGCGAGCGATCACCTGCTTGGTGTCCATGCCGAGCTTGATCACCTTGAGCGCGACCTTGCGGCGCACGGGCTTTTCCTGCTCGGCCATGTACACGACACCCATGCCGCCTTCGCCGATTTGTTGCAGCAGTTTGTAGACGCCGATGGAGGTACCGGGGCCTTCCTGCGGACTGCTGACCGCGGGATCCTCAAGGAAGTCGCTGGCTTCGTCGTGGGCGGCCAATAGGGCCTCCACGCGCGACCGAAGATCCGGGTCGGTGCCGCAAGCGCCGTCCAAGTACGCCTGCCGCTCGGCACCCGAGGCGCGGCTTCGGCATGCGTGGAAAATGGTCTCGACGGAGCGCTTCGGATCGTTCTTCATGGGCGCAGCCTACGTGCTGCATGGGCCCATGCGCGGAAGGAGGCGCGAGGGCCTCACGGAATCCGAAAAATAAATCAGTCCGGACCGGGGCCGCCTATCTCGTGGAAGAGGAAAGCGCGCGCATAGGCCCAATGGCGGTCGGCCGTAGCGGGGGAGATGTCCAGGGTCTGGGCCGCCTGTTCGAGCGTTAGGCCGGCAAAAAAGCGCAATTTGACGAGTTCGGCCTTGGCCGGGTCTTCCTCCATGAGCTTGCCCAGGGCTTCGTCCAGGGCCAACAAGTCAATCGTTGCCAGGGGCGAATCCGGCGCGGAATCCTCCAGCTCGATTCGCTCGCGATCGCCGCCGCGCTTGAGGCTGGCCTTCCTGCGCGCGCTCTCGACCAGGATGCGTCGCATGGCCTCCGCGCAGGCGCCGAAGAAGTAGCGCCGACTCTTCCAATCGCGCTTGTCGCCACCGGCCATGCGCATCCAAGCTTCATGCACCAGGGCCGTCGGCTGCAGGGTGTGGCCGGGGGCTTCCTTCGCCAACTTGGCCGTGGCCAGCATGCGCAATTCGGCATAGACCACTTCGAGCAGGCGCTCGGAAGCGTGCTCGTCGCCGTCTGCCAGCTGCTCGAGGAAGTGGGTGATATCGGTCATGACTGCCCTCTAGGTTACTCTGTTGCGGAGCTGAGGAGCGGCATGTTTGCAACGGAGCGGGGAAGAAGAAAACCGCTCGGATCCCAGTTTGAAATGCATCTGCCTAGTTTGGGACGCATTTGCAAGGCTGATTGCAATCAATCTAAATTTGGCCGGGAGTCCAAGGTAGCGCAAGGCTTGCATGCTGACGGCGGTAGCTACTCGCGGCGGGTGCGCGTCCTTGCCCACGCACTTGCAAAACTCAAATCCAACCGGAACTCAAGATGCTAAAGGCAATCCCCAAAAGTGTGTTTTCGTGGGACTTCAACATCTACGCGGGCAATGCCTTTGTCGCGTTCTTGGATCTTTCCTGGCTGAGGGAAAAGGGAACGATTGAGATCCACGGCTGCACCTATGAGATCGGTCGGGAGGGCTTGATGAGCGGCAACTTCTATCTGCGCTCCAACGGCCAAACGATCGCGAAAGCTTCCAAGCCTAGTGCCTTCCGACGTTCATTCGAGGTACGACTAGAACAAGCAACCTACTTGCTGGGCGCGAGCTCCATGTTCACCCGCGCGTTTGAACTGAGCCAAGGCGGCCGCGTCGTCGGCTCCGTACGCCCAACCGGAATGTTCACTCGCAAAGCCACCATCCAACTCCCCGAAGAGATCAGCTTAGAAGCCCAAGTCTTCATCACCTGGCTGGTCATCATCCTCTGGAAACGTGCCCGCGATTCGGATTGACAAGGCAGTTGAATGGAAATGAATGAATTGCAGGGAGCTTTATGGGGCGCAAGGCTTGCCTGGGCAACGATTGTAAAGTTTGAAATTGCTTGTAGCGTTATAGTTGACTTGAATTATCCAATGCGTGCTCTTCGTTGAGTCGTATTGTGGTGGTGGGTAGCTTTGATGTGCCCAGATTTGTCACCTTGAACAACACGATTTCTTGGCATCTGATGAGCTGTCAAAGGACAGTGCTCCAGTTAGCAAGGCGGTTTAGAGGATTCATCAAAGACGCAATGCCCATGCCCCATTCAACGAAAGAGAATTTAAAGTGAGTAGTAGATACGAGTACAAACAGATGGGCGGCCTCGCCACTTTGCTAAAAATTGCACTCGGTCTAGGTGCGGTCTTAGCTCTCGCGGCCACGTGGTCGTCCTATATGCAGTTGGAGCTTTTGGGGCGAACTGAATTCAGTGATGCCGAAGCTGATGCCAACGATATTCGCGAAGGTGCCATTGGTTTGGCGCAAATATTCACTTACGTTGTCACCATTGTCATTTTTGGAGTGTGGATCGTTCGCGCCAACAAGAATGTGAGGGCTCTGGGTGCCGAAGGGCTTCGGACGACTCCCGGATGGGCGCTTGGCTTCTTCTTTGTTCCGATCCTGTCGCTTTGGAAGCCTTATCAGGCGATGAAGGATTTGTGGCAAGCCAGCTGCAATCCTCCCAAATGGAGAGGAGTGCTCGCGGGAACAGTTTTGCCCGCCTGGTGGATGTTTTGGTTGGTCTCCAATGTGCTTGGGCAGATTTCTTTCCGTGCAGGGATGGGGGCAGAGGACGTTGACGAGTGGATTTATGCTACTTGGATCATGCTTGGCGCCCAGGTACTGGACTTGCCCCTTTTTCTCACTGCAGTCATTCTGGTATCACAGATCACAAATCATCAGGAGGAGTATGCAAGCAAAACCAATGCTTGGGGTTAGACCCCGCGCGTTCGTCTTTTCAGCAACTGAATAGCGAATCCCAAATGGTCCGTATTTAGTTCCTGGACTCACGCTTTGCTCAAACCAATGTGCATGACTCATTACTCGTCCCATCTCTTCGCTGGAGGCGCACTCATGATCGGAGCCTTCTTGACTTCCTGCGGAGTAAGCGAACCGCCTGCAGTTCCCGAGCCGCCTGAAGCATTAAGCAACAAAGAGATTGAATTCGAATGCGCAGCGAACGTCTCTGTCTATGAGGTTGTTGTTCGAGACTTTCTGACCAACAGTGAGGCCACTTTCGGTTTGATTGGCGAAACCGGAGTTGTTGTGGTGGAGCCGCAGAGCACGGACCCGAAGCAAGCTCAACGTGAATGCAAGCGCTTCACTCATTACCTAGAGGACTGGCAAGAAGAGCAGGTCCAGGGCTTGTTGCCGATCCTGATTCGTGCCAACGAGAGCGCCGATGAGGTTTCATTTCGTAATCCTATTCAGGGAGTAACACTCCAAGAATTGGACCGGTGGACCGGCGGCTACGCTAACTTTGATTTTATTCCGGCGGGAGGAACTGAAGCCGAAGAGGTGCGCGCCAAAATCGAATTCTTGGCGCCGGCGATTTCAGAAGACGGTAGTGAGGCCCTGGTGCATTTCTCGTTTTGGCCCTCCGACCATGGAGCAGAAAGCACTTACTTCTTAGATCGCTGTCCTGGCGACGGGTGGAAGGTGCGTTGGTTCGACTACACCTATTTCCTGTAATTCGAAGTCAGCCGGGGAACTCGCGCCCGCGGCCAAGCTAGATCCTCAGCGCAAATCGTAGCGGTCGAGCTTTTTGTAGAGGTGGCTGCGTTGCATGCCGAGGTTTTCGGCGGTGCGTTTGATGTTGCCGTCGTTTTCGGCCAGTTTGCGGCGGAAGAATTGAGCTTCGCTTTGGAACTTGAAGGCCTCAAAGGTTTCCGCAGCGAAGGAGTCGCCCGATTGCGTGTCGTCCGAACTCGGCGCGTGGGTGCGATTGTGTATGCCTTCGAAGTCGCTGCGGTCGAGTTCTGCACCGGTGGCAAAGACGCATGCGCCCTCGATCAAATTGCGCAGCTGCCGAATATTGCCGGGGTATTCGAGCCCGCGCAGGTATTGCATCCCGCGTTCGGTGACGCGCCTGGGCGTGCGGCCTTCGCGCGTTGCGAATAGCTCCAGGAAGTGTTCGGTTAAACCCTGGATGTCATCCGGTCGCTCGCGCAGGGCCGGAACGCGCAGGGGCACGACATTGAGTCTGTAAAACAAATCCAAGCGGAAGTTGTTCTCTTCCGCCGCTTGATGCAAGTCGTTGTTGGTGGCGGCCACAACGCGCAGATCAACTTTGATCGTACCCTTGCCGCCGACGCGTGTGATCTCGCGCGTTTCCAGCGCGCGCAAAACCTTGGCTTGCGCCGCCAAGGGCATGTCACCGACTTCATCCAGGAACAGCGTGCCGCCACTGGCTGATTCGAAGTGCCCGATGCGACGCTCGTGCGCTCCGGTGAAACTGCCTTTCTCATGACCGAACAATTCGGATTCGATCAGTTCGGCGGGAATGGCTGCGCAGTTCACGGCGACAAAGGTTCCGGCAACACGCGGTCCCGACAAGTGCAGGTTGCGTGCGACGAGTTCCTTGCCCGTGCCGTTTTCGCCCGTGATCAAAACGGAAGCTTGGCTGTGGGCCGCCAGTTCAATTTGGTTGCGCAACTCCTGCATGACCTGACTTGTGCCGCGCAGCCTCCAACGCTCTGAAAGCTGGCGTCGCATGCCCACGTTTTCCGCGGCCAAGCGCCCCTGCCGCAATGCGCCGCGAATGCTGACCAAGACGCGATGTTGATCGAGCGGCTTCTCCAGGAAGTCGACCGCACCTCCGCGCACCGCATCGACGGCCATGGCCACATCGGCGTGTCCCGAAATCATGACCACCGGTGGCCGGCTCTCGCGCTCTTGCAGTCGCTCGAGGAAGCCCATGCCGTCCAGCTCGGGCATTTTCATGTCGCACAGGATCAGTGCGGGCCCGCGACCTTCAGCGGCCTCGGCCTCCAGACGCGCCAGGGCTTCCTTGCCGTTGCGGGCGGTCCACACGGAGTAGCCCTCGTACTGCAGCAACATCTCCAGCGCCACGCGGATGTCGCCGTCGTCGTCGATGACGAGGATCGCGCCGTCGTCAGAAGTGTCTTCCATGGAGGACGTCAAGGTGGGTCGATCCTGCCACGCGGACTTGGGTTCTGCCATACTCGCTCACCGGAGGGGGGCCTAGGACAATGGAAAGCAGCCAAGATGCAATTCGCGGACCGGGCGGCGCGC
>JAJDES010000564.1 GCA_029259675.1 Planctomycetota bacterium | reverse complement strand
GTTGGGCAATCGGCAATCAACGCGTCTTCCCCGATCAAGAATTGCAAAACGAGTTCGACAGCGAGAATCTTTATCGCCTGCTTGAGGAGGAGCTGATTCCGCTTTACTTCGATCGCAACAACAAGGGCTTCCCGTCCAAGTGGCTCGATCGCGTTCGCCATTCGCTCGTTAGCCTGCCGCCGATGTTCAACACCGACCGCATGGTCGCCGAATATCGCGACAGCGCATACCTGCCGCTCGCAGCCAATCACCTCGACATGGTTGAGGGGCGCTTTGCTCGCGCCCGAGAATTGGCTGCGGCCCATTCGCGCCTGCGACGCCACTTTGGGGATGTCTCGATTGCATCGGCGCGCGTCACCAATTCCGAAGACCTCACGGTCGGGGATGCGCTGGAAGCCAGCGTGGAAGTCAAGCTGGGCGAATTGAATCCTGAGGATGTCTATGTCGAACTTGTGCTCGGCTTCGCCCAGGGCCAGGCAAGTCTCAATCACCCTCGTACTGAGGAATTGAAAGCCGGCCCTGCGGATGAAAACGGACTGCGCACCTACACGGGTTCGCACCGCGTCGAACGCTCGGGCAATTATGCCTACGGCCTACGCATCAGACCGCGCGTCGAAGACGACAAGAGCTTGGCGCTGTCCGACTTGATGCTGTGGGCTTAGGAATTTAGCGGCGCCGCTCAAGGTGATCCCCCTCCGTGGGGATCACTGACGGCCCGTGCAGGTGGAACCGCTGCCACCGGACTGCCACCGGGCTGCGAATCAGCCGTGCGGCGAACGCATTCCGAAATTCGTTTCCGGTGCGCTCGGATCACGGATTCAAAGTGCGCCCTGGTTTCTGCGCTCAATCAGAACGCCGATGGCTTGGTAGCCCACAGCACCAAGCGATAGGCCGAAGCACATGGCGTGCAGCAGCCATTGCCGCGATTGCCGTTCGCCCGCTTCCCAGGCCAACAACAGGTTCAGGAAAGCACAGGTCAGGACCCACAGCGGCGTGTCATCACCGACGAGCGTCTCTCTCCCGCTTGCGTAGCGCAACAATTCTGAAAGGACCCAAAACGTCCAGAGTGCAAGCAACCAGGAGCATGCATTCAGCGCCCTGGATTTCCCTTCCAGGGCCAGCGCTCCTCGATCGGGTTCAAGCGCATTGACAACCAATGCCAAAACGGTGAGAGGAAAGATTAGCCAGTGCATTGCCATAGCCGACTATTCTTACTTCTCATTGTCCAAAGGTCACGGGTTCCCGCCGGGCGCAAGAACTCCCGGTTCATTTGGAAGCTTGCCGAATGCGGGCTGACCGATCGTTCGGTCAGAACAATGGACTGAGCTAGGCCCGCAGGCCGTCGGCCAGCAATCCCATGGCTCGATGCAGGTGGTGCCGTACCAAGCCAACGCTGCAACTGAGACGATTGGCGACTTCCGAATCGGAAAAACCGGCCACGCGCACAAGCAAGATCACTTCCCTGTGCAGATGGGGCAGTCCCCGGAAGACGCGTTCGATTTCCAAGATGCGCTTGGGAATCGATTGTTCCCCGCTGCCCTGTTGAATCGATGAGCCGCAAAAAGAGCGGTAACTTTCGAGCAGAGCCTCCGCGCCAAGCGCATCTTGCTCGAGGCCGACTTCGGCGTTGCGAAGCTCCAGCACGGAATCGACAGCGTCTACGTTCAACGGGGCGGAATCGCCGCCCGCATCCGCAGTGCATTGTTCAGCGATCAGGAAGACCCACTTGCGCAAACTGGATTCGCTTGCGTAGGAGAAAGTAGCGATGCCCTCACTTGCGCGCGAGATCACTTCATCGCACAGCTCAGCAGTGCGGCCAACCGCCTCCGGCTTCAAGCGCAAGCGAACGTAAGCGCTCAAGCCTGCAATGTAGGGTTCCAATAACGCGCCCATGGAGCCTTCGCTGCCCGTTCTAGCTGCCTTTAGTAAATCAGTGAACGGTGCAACTTTGGTGAGGCTCATCATGTAGCAGCGACCCACTTCCCCCTCCCCATGGTCCTCTGCGCAACTGTGGCCCAGCAGGTGTTGCAAGCCCGTTCAACACTCGGTTGCCCAGGCTTGCGGCTCGTCTCAATGCGGGTGATGGTCGACCTACGAAGATCGCATGGGCGGCTGGTCTTGGCAAGCACAAGCGGAAGCGGGGCGAGTCCAAAATGACACCTTTGTCCTACAAACGGTCAATGAAGGCATTTTCACGGCTTTGGGCCGCAACGCGAAGGCTTCCATTTTCGTTTTTCGATGCACGCGAAACCTTTGGCAGGAGAAGCGAATCCGCGCTTTTGGAAGCGGCCCTGAGTTTTTACCCAAGGCCGCTTTCCCACCACCGCAAATCGAGTTGCAAGACTTACGAGCGCGCCAAGCGACGCAAAACGTATTGTAAAATTCCGCCGTTGCGGAAGTACTCAACCTCTTCCGGCGTGTCGATTCGCAACTTGGCGTTGAATTTAATCGCGTCTCCGCTTTCGGGACTCGCGATCACTTCGATGCTGGAGCCGGTCTTGAATTTGTCCAGTGAATCGGTGAGGCCGACGACTTCAATCGATTCGCGACCCGTAAGCCCAAGGCTTTCGGCGCTTTCGCCCGCGGGGAATTCAAGCGGCAGGATGCCCATGCCGACCAAGTTGGAGCGGTGGATGCGTTCGTAGCTTTGGGCGATGACAACGCGTACGCCGAGCAAGTTGGGTCCCTTAGCAGCCCAATCTCGAGACGAACCCGTGCCGTACTCCTTGCCCGCCAGCACAGCCAAGGGCGTGCCTTCTTGCATGTACAGCATGGCGGCGTCGTAAATCGACATCTCCTTGCCCGAGCCGAAGTGGATCGTTTCGCCGCCCTCCACGCCCGGCACCAGTTGGTTGCGGATGCGGATATTCGCAAAGGTGCCGCGCATCATCACTTCATGGTTTCCGCGCCTGGACCCGTAGGAATTGAAGTCTGCGCTCTCGACTCCATTTTCAGTGAGGTAACGGCCGGCGGGACTTGAGGGCGCTATCGCACCGGCGGGAGAGATGTGATCGGTGGTGATGCTGTCACCGAACAAGGCCAGCACGCGCGCCCCCCGAATCTCCGCCACGGCGCCGGCTTCGGCGGTCATGCCCTCAAAGTAAGGCGGCTCTTGCACATAAGTGGAAGCCCGATCCCAGGCGTACGTGTCGCCCTCGGGCACTTCCATGCTGCGCCAATATTCGTCGCCGGTGTACACATCGCCGTAGCGGTCGAGGAACATTTCGGACTTGACCGCCTCGCCCACGGCAGCCGCCACTTCCGCGCGCGTGGGCCACACATCGCGCAGGTAAACCGGCTTGCCGTCACTGCCCGTTCCCAAGGCGTCAACGCTCGGATCAATGTCGATGCGTCCCGCCAAGGCGTAGGCCACGACCAAGGGCGGGGAAGCCAAGTAATTGGCTTTCACCATTTGGTGCACGCGGCCTTCAAAGTTGCGATTGCCCGAAAGCACCGAAGCTGCGATGAGGTCACCCTCAAGAATGCCCTTCGACACGGCCTCGGGCAGCGGCCCGCTATTGCCGATGCACGTTGTGCAGCCGTAGCCGACAACATTGAACCGCAGAGTTTCCAGACTGCTCAGCAAACCCGAGCGCTTGAGATAATCCGTCACGACCTGGGAACCCGGCGCGAGACTCGTTTTGACCCACGGTTTGGTTTGCAAGCCGCGCTCCAGCGCCTTCTTCGCAACCAATCCAGCAGCCATCATGACCGAAGGATTGCTGGTGTTGGTGCAACTGGTAATCGCTGCAATCACAATCGAACCGTCGCTCAGACTGTGTTTTTTGCCATCGAGCTCGATCTCAACCGAGCGCCGTGTGGCCGGCTCCGCAATTGCAGTTGCCACTCCTCCCCCGGCGCCGCTTCCAGCGGGCTGACGCGCGGCCCCCATGTTCTTAAGTGCCGTTTCAAAATTAGCCTTGAGCCCGGACAAGTTGACGCGATCCTGGGGACGCTTCGGACCGGCCATGGCCGGCTCAATGGTCCTCAAATCAAGCTCGAGCACATCGGTGTACTCGGCTTCGGGCGTATTCTCGTCGTGCCACAGACCTTGCTCATGCATGTAGGCCTGCACCAAAGCCAAGGTCGCGGGTGAACGACCACTGAACTCCATATAGCGCAGGGTTTCCTTATCAATCGGGAAGATGCCGCAGGTCGCCCCATACTCGGGAGCCATGTTGGCCAAGGTCGCCCGGTCGGCCAGGGGCAAACCGCTCAAGCCCGAACCAAAGTACTCGACGAACTTCCCGACAACTCCGTGGGCGCGCAGTAGTTCCGTTGCGCGCAGGACCAAGTCCGTGGCCGTGGTGCCCTCGGGCAACTCACCGACCAAGCGCACACCGACAACGTCGGGAATCAACATGCTGACCGGCTGTCCGAGCATGGCCGCTTCGGCTTCGATTCCGCCGACGCCCCAACCGAGCACGCCCAAACCATTGATCATGGTCGTGTGGGAATCGGTTCCGACAACGGTGTCCGGCCAAGCCCAACGCTGGCCGTTTTGCTGGCCCTCCATGACGCCGCGCGCCAAGTATTCCAAATTGACCTGGTGCACGATTCCGGTTCCGGGCGGCACCGCTTTGAAGTTTTCGAAAGCGGTCTGCCCCCAGCGCAAGAACGAGTAGCGCTCGCGGTTGCGCTTGTACTCGACATCGATGTTGCGCTTGAGCGAATCCTTGGCGCCGAAGTAATCGACTTGAACGGAGTGATCGATGACAAGTTCAACAGGCTGCAGCGGATTGATCTTCTTGGGATCACCGCCCAAGCGCACCATCGCATCGCGCATGGCCGCCAGATCGACGACCGCGGGTACGCCCGTGAAATCCTGCAGGAGAACGCGACCGGGCATGAACGCGATTTCGGCCCGCGCGTCATCGTTGGGCTGCCAATTGGCAACGGCGAGAATGTCCTCTTTGGTCACCGCCTTGCCGTCTTCGCGGCGCAGCAAATTCTCGAGCAAAATCCGCATCGAAAAGGGCAGCCGGCTGAGCTTGACGCCGCTCGCCTCGAGCGCGCCCAGACGAGCAATGCGGTAGGTGCTTTCGCCGACGACTAGGTCCTGGTGGCTGGAAAAACTGTCCTTCATAGAATCCTGGGGGTTCGCCGTGGGCAGGGCGTTGCTGATCAGCTTCTTAACTGGCGGTGATAAAGAGTCCGGGTTCTGTTGGGCGGGGCCCGAGACCCGCCATAGGTCCATTCTGCGCCCTGAAAGTGCGCAGTGAGGGAGAATCGTACGCACCCCAACTAGCGCGCGCCCGCGAATTCCCGATTGGACTGACGCGCAGGCCCCGCATCGCACTTCAAGCCAGCTTCGGACCTCCAGCCAGCTCGCATCCCCGGCGATCCAGCCCTATAATCCCGCCCCCGTGGGGACGTAGCTCAGTCTGGTAGAGCGTCGCGTTCGCAATGCGAAGGTCGAGGGTTCGAGCCCCTTCGTCTCCACCACCTCTCACGCCGACAGCCGCGCCAGCCGCCCGGCGGCAGCGCTCGCCGCACCCATTTCCGGGGAAAACACTAGACTC
>JAJDES010000563.1 GCA_029259675.1 Planctomycetota bacterium | reverse complement strand
CGGGACTCATGTACGCCAACGTCCCGAGCACATCGCTGGTACCCGTCAACGAAGCTCGGAGTTTGGCCGAGGTTTCAATCAAGCCCGCTATCCCGAAATCCAGTACGCGCGGTTCACCGTCGGACGCAACTAGGATGTTTTGCGGCTTCAAATCTCGGTGCACAATCCCGTGGCCGTGCACAAAACCAACGATGTCACACAGCTTTGCAACAAGACCGATCTTGGCTTCAAAACCCAAGCTTTCGGCGAAGGCTGTCAAGGTCTGGCCATTGACGAATTCCATCGCCATCCATGCATACGTAAGCCCCTCCGCGCCTTCCCTGCCGGCATCGTAGAGCAGCGGCAGCCCGGGGTGACGAAGCTGCGCCAGGGCCTGGGTCTCACGGTCGAACCTCTTGGCGCGCGACGCCTCATCCCGACGAAAGCGAATTACTTTCAAGGCCACATCGCGCTCAATGCGGGGATTTCGAGCCAGGTAAACTCGCGCGCTGGAACCCGAGCCGATCTCGCGCAGTATTTTGTACGGCCCGATCGAAGGAGGCGTTAAGGATTCGAAGGTGTCCAATTGCCCCACGGGCAAGCCCTGTTTTAGAAACGATGACTCCTGCGCGTCGTCTTTAAGGAGCTGCGTGACCAGCTCCCAAATTTCCGGAGAATTCGCCCGCACGCGCGACAGGATGCTCTCACGCTTTGATTCCTCCAGCTCGACACACTCGAGGAAGATCTCTCGGGCCCTGCGATAGATATCCGGAGAAGTCATGGAGTTTGCTACTGGGCCGACAATTTGGCCTTGAGCCAGGCGCGCGCCATGCGCCAATCGCCATTGACCGTGCGGGCGGAAATGCCGAGCAATTCGGCGGTGTCTTCAACACTCATTCCCCCAAAGTAGCGCAACTCGACAATTCTTGCCTGACGCGCATCGAGCACGCTCAACTCTTCTAGCCCCGCTTCCAGCTCCACCATCATTTCAGCACTGATGGCAATGCTGTCGGCACTCAGTTCCACAAAATCCACACGATCTCTGCCCCAGGCCCCACCACGCTTTTGGCTCTGGTGCCTGCGAGCGTGATCCGCCAAGACGCGGCGCACCAACATGGCCGCCACACCCCGCAATTGATTTTTGTCGCTCCATTCCACATCGACCTGTTGCAACAAACGAAGACACGCCTCATTGGCCAATGCCGTTGCTTGCAAAGTATGGTTGCTTCGCTCACCGCGCATCGCGGCAACCGCGATGGATCTCAAATCGTCATAGGCATCTTCAATGGCCCGAGTTGCCATTTCGGGCCATGGAGACTTTTGCTTTCCGGCACTCATGCTCTTCAAATGAATCACTCTCCCATCGAATTGGTTACTTGATTCTACACCCAAGAATCGAATGAAGTGTGCACTGAAGACTGCAGGCGTATTCCGAAAGTCGCCGACGAAATCGCTACAGGCCAAGCCGCCCCACGTTGCGGGCGCGATGGGGACCGGTAAGGGATTTTGCCGGAGAGTCGCAGCTTCTTGCTACGAGTGAATAGTCGACAAGCGGTCCGCTTGTAACGAATTAGATGTGGCGAAAGAGGGCTGGATCACGCCCGGATCGCCCCATTGAACCGGAGTATTCCGCGGATCTTGCTCGCCAATCTTGTGGCAATTCCTCACTTTGAGGGAACCAGGACCGCGCAACTCTCCCTCGCCCTAGCTTTGCGTCCAGCTGCGGCAATGCGCCGGTGAATCTGGATCTGTCGCCTACGCCTTTGCGGACAGCGCCCAGCGCACGATGGCCCAGATAGCAATGACCGCATCCTTGGGCCCAATCTTTTTGCCCTCTGAATAATCGCGACCGGCATAGGAAATCGGGACTTCAAAAATGCGGGCGCGCATCTTCGCAACCTTGGCCGTGATCTCGGGCTCAACCGCGAAGGTGCGCGATTGAATGTCGAGCTTGTCGGCGATCTCGCGCCTGAAGACTTTGTAGCAAGTCTCCATGTCCGTCAGATTCAAGTTCGTGAAGATGTTCGAGCACAGGGTCAACGCGCGGTTGCCCAAGTAGTGATAGAAGAGGTGCACGCGCACATAGGGGCCGCCCAGGAAGCGACTTCCATAGACGACGTCGGCCTTGCCCTCAAAGATCGGACGCAGCAGCACTCCGTAGTCCGCCGGGTCGTATTCCAAGTCAGCGTCTTGGATCAGCACCACGTCGCCCTGCACTTGCTTGAAGCCCGTGGCCAAGGCGCCGCCCTTACCTTTGTTCACTTCGTGGTGGAAGCAACGCACGTTGTCGTAGCGCTTTTCCAACTCGGCCATGATCTCGGCCGAGCGGTCTTTCGAGCAATCGTTGACCAGCACCAACTCCTTCTCGTAGGGAGTGGCCTGCACGCGACCGACAATCTCTTCTAGCGTCTCCTCCTCGTTGTAGATGGGGATGACGATCGAGAGCTTGAGCCCGTCCTGGGAGACTTTGGGCTGGTCCCCGGAGGACTGAGAATCACTGGCTTGGGTCGGAACCATTGTCGTCGCGTCCCTCGAAGAGGGCGTCGATGCCGAAGAAGCTGGTCATGCCGCGATGCAAGTCGGAGTAGCTTTGCTCCGGCTCGATGCACCACAACGGTTTTTTGAATAGTTGGAAGATCTCTTCGTCGCTGCGGCGCCGGCGAGATTGGACCTCGGCCCGGCGCTGCATCCAGTGCTCCCAGTTGCCCAGGAGGTCGTTCAATCCCAAGTAGTCTGCGATCGCCTCGCGCCGTACCGGGATGGTCGCGGCCACCTTACGGCGAGCCCTTTCGCGGAGTCTACCCGCAAGGCCCGTGCGGCGCAGGAAAGCTTGCTCGATGCGAAAGGGCCGCTCATCCTCGGCTTCCAGGCCGGCGTGCAGGCGCGAGCGTCGCAGTCCCAGAGCCAGCGCAGCAGGCAAGATCCGCATCAGGTGAGCGTCGTCGTAGTTTTTGACGCAGGCGAAGAGCGGATTGCGCACCTGAAGCAGGCGCACGGCCTCGCGCGGGAATGAACTGCTGGTGCCGGAATGATGGTGGTAGCAAAGCGCATCGGGTACGTAGTGGATGCGATGGCCCAGGACCCAAAGTCTCCAGCCCAAATCCACATCCTCATAGTAGGCGAAGAATTCTTCGTCGAAGCCCCCGGCGGACATGAAGACTCCGGCGTCGATGGCCATCGCGCCCCCGCAGGCGAAAAGGCTCGGGCCGAGTCGGTCGTGCTCGGGCCCCGGCTTGTCCAAGTAGCCGAGCTGGATTCCGATGCCGTGAAAATTCATCCCACCGCCCGCGGAATTGATCGCTTTGCCGTCCCAGGAAAGCATCTTGGCCGTCGTCGCCGCGCATTCCCCCGCCGCGATCGGCGCCACCAGCGCCTTGAGCCAACCCGGCTCGACGCGCATGTCATTGTTCAGAAAGACGAAAGTCTGCGCCTCGAAGTCGCCCTCCAAGGCCGCCTCCGCGCCTTGATTGCAACCTGCGCTGAAGCCGCGATTGTCGGCGTTGACGATCAACTCCACCCACGGGAAATCGCGCTTGACGAGCGCGACCGACTCATCCGCAGATCCGTTGTCCACCAGGTAGAGCTTCCAATGCTCGCGCGGGTAGTCGAGCGACTCCAAGCTCTTGAAGCAGGGAGCCAGGTGCTGCTTACCGTTGTAATTGAGGATCACAATTCCCACCCGCGGCAAGTCTTCGTTCGAGTTGCTCAAGCTTGCAACTCCTGACGGGCGCCGACCGGATTGGGAGGCGCGACGTCCGTTGCCGGTCGCGTGGGCCTCAGTTGGATCTTCTTGATGCGCAGGTGCAGCGCCGCACTCTTCTCGGCGCCGCCGTTATCGATACGCAATCGGCGCTCACCGGATCCAAGCACCAGAGGCATGGAGAAGTTTTGCAAATCCTCTTCCGCGCCACCCTGAAAACGGGGCAGTGAAGCGAGCAGTTGCTTACCCAGCAAAACGCGGCCGCCCAACGTAACTTGTGCTTCGCCCGCCAAGGCCAAGACTTCTACTTGCAACTCGTAGGAGCCCGGGTCCACGGCCGAAAGGTCGTATTCCACGCTGCCCCCGGGCGGCCGAATCAGAATCCATTCACCGCCCTGCACCTCCGCCTCACCCTTGCGGCGGGTGGTGGCGCTGCCCGCGTATTCGAACAGCACGCTTTGCGAACGTCCGCGTTGGGCGCACAGCAAGGCTCGATAACGGGCTTCGGTTTCGCGCGCGTTGTCGGCGATGCTCTTGATTTGCATGAAATCGCGGCTGAGTTCCTCGATCAGATTCGGCTCGTCCAAAAAGCGCTCCATCACGCGCGCCAAATCCTCATCGTCTCCAACCTTGAAGTGCAGGCCGTCAACTCCATCGCGCACATACTCCGCCATGCCGCCGATGTTGCTCGCAATCACAGGTGTGCGCGTCAAGTAGGCTTCGTGGATCGTAATCGGCGAGTTTTCGTACCAGATCGAAGGCACGATCAGGACATCAATTTGGGCGTAGACCTCGGACAACTTCGAGTTGTCAAAACGTCCGTGAAATTGAATCTCGACGCTGCTGGCCTGGGCCAGCTTGTGCAAGTGCTTGTGGTGTTCATCCGTTTCTGGATCAAAGCCTCCAAAAATGTGCAGCACCGCGGGAAAGTCCACCAAGCGCGCCATGGCGCGAATCAGGGTCTCGCCGCCCTTGTACCAAACCAAAGTGCCGATGAAGCCAAAGCGCACGCGCCCCGTTGGTTCGCGCGGTTTCTCAAGCGCCGCCACATGATCGGTGCGCATGCCGTTGTCGCAGTAGAGAAAGCGCCCCGGGTCAAAGGCTCCGCTCTTCAGCAATTGCGTGCGCAAGAAGCGGCTGGGGCTGATCACCAAGTCGCAGGCGGCAAAAGCTGCGGGGACTTCGCTTTCGCGCGCGCGCAAATCGAGGTACTCGGATCCGATCCGGCGACGCTTGTTGCCCAACCAACCGCGGCCCGCGGCGCGACCGATCGCATCCGTCAAGGGTTGCAGCCGTTTGCCCCAATGGGTCGCCTTGGGAACCTGCTTGAGGTCGCGATCTTTGACACACAAAAGGCAACCGAGGCCCATGTTCTCATCGCACAGGGCTCCGTCCGGACGAATCATCTGCACGCGCGCACATAGAGCCCAAAAATCGTGGCAGTGGATCACCGTCGGCAAATCCATGGCCTTGGCCGCCTCGACCATGCCGATCGATCCGTGAATCAAGTGCTGAAAGTGAACCAGGTCGGGACGCTCGCGCTGCAGCGCCTGGCGCAGGGCCTCCTCCGCGCGCGGCTGGCGGTAGGTTTCGCCAAGCGACCCGTGTTCCAAGCGGTGGGTCATGCGCAACACGCGCAGGCCTTCAAATTCCGATTCGACAACTTCGAAGTCCCGCGTTTCATCGGGCTCGCCATTGCGCATGCCCGGAACGCGCGTAAACACCGTGCAGCGATGCCCCAGGGCCATCAACTCCTTGGCCAAGTGCAAGGTGTAGATTTCCGTTCCCGCCCACGTGTCGGGCGGAAATCCGTGCACGCAAAAGAGAATGTGCAGGGAAGTTTCCTCAAGCGGCTGCGACCACGGGCGCCTCAAATCCGTTTGCGCCCCCTTGGCCAAGCCGCTGAAAACGGCCAAGCGCATTTCCACGGCGCGTCGTTCGAGATCCTGGGCCTTGGCACCGTTGGAAACCTGGGCGCGGATGGCCACCGCATCGGAATCGGAGTAGCGCTTGGCCAACTCCCGCGCACTCTGTTGATCTTTAACGGTTACGCGCCCCAACCACTCAGCATTGAAGCGGCCATCGGCAATCGCGCGCGCATGGGCCTGGGCGGCGTCGTAGTCGTGGCTGTGCTCCACACAAGCATCGCAGTCGTAGATCAGCAGAAAGCCCATCTCCAACACGGCTCGCGCCATCAGCACGTCCTCGCCGAAATCGGTGCGGGGAAACGGGTGGCGCTCCCACAGGGCGCGCCGAACGCCCGAGGCCACATCGTTCAATCCGTACAACAGTCGCCGCTGATCGGGAGTGAGCGCAGCGTAGGTTTCCGGTTCGGGCAAGCTCACAACGCGCCGCTCCGGGGCATAGCCGGGATCTTCGAGGGCGAACAGAGCCGTCAAAAAGTCTGCGCCTTCGCGCACCACATTGCGGCAGCTGACAGCGCCCACGCGCTCGTCCTCGAAATTCTTGACCAAAGTGGTCAGCCAGTCAGCGGAGCTCGGCACGGCGTCCTGGGTCAGGAAGACGAGCAGATCCCCACGGCTCCATGCGGCCAGCTGATTGCGCGTGTCGCCGTGATCGAATTCAACCGGGTCGATCGAGCGCACGGTCAGGGGCACGGGAAAGTCCCGGGCCGCTCGCTCCAGGATCTCGAGTGAGCCGTCGCTGGAGCCGGAATCGATGCAAAGCACATCCCAGGGCAAGCCCGGATCCTGTAGAGCCAAACGCTCGAGCAAAAGCCCGAGCAGGGATGCCCCCTGGAAAGTGGGGATGAGGACAGAAACCGAGCGAATCGGCGGCACGGGGAAAGCGGGACTCACGAC